>NZ_JAXCIB010000037.1:0-1038 GCF_035984995.1 Psychrobacter sp. PL15 | reverse complement strand
GGCCTTGTTGCGCAACTTAAGTTTAACCTAACACTTTCTATGGAATCAGCGATTAGACCGCAACCGTCACCGGCATACCAAGCATTGTCCATCGATTAAGCACAGCTATCCTAAGGTGTACCTCCGCCACCTGAGCATCAAACCTTCTTGCCATTAACCGATCCCCCAAACGCTTTAAGCGGAACATTGCCGTTTCAACCAGACTACGCCTGTGATAACCCACTCGCTGTTTCCATAGCGTTGTTGTCAGCTCATGGCAGTCTTTCACCGCCTGATTACGCACCCTATCCCCTTGATGCTTAGGGGCTTGCCAAATAACGGCATTGCTTCTTGGTGGGATAATCGCACGAGCTTTTTTGTCAGCAATGCGTTGATGGCTGTCTTTGGTGTCATAAGCGCCATCTGCGGTCACTGAGCGCAATGGCGTATCAGTCGGTATTTGCTCTAATAAGTCGCTGAGCATACTGGAGTCACCCACGTTGCTTGTGGTGACGCCAACGGCTCTAACTTGCTGAGAGTCAGCATCAATGCCGATATGGACTTTACGCCATTGCCGACGGCTTTGGTTGCCATGTTTCTTATGGCACCATTCGCCGGTGCCCACTATTTTGATGCCGGTAGAGTCGATGAGCAAATGAAGTCCATTGGGTGCTGGTTGATAAGGTATGGTGATGTCGATGTCTTTTTGACGACGAGATAGGGTGCTGTAATTTGGTGCGTTCCAGTCAAGCTTTGCAAGGGTGATGATGCTTTGCATAAAGCCTTGGGTTTGCCGTAATGGCAGATTAAACAGCACTTTGAGGGTGAGACAGGTTTGGATGGCGATGTCACTGAACGTATGGTTTCGCCCCGATTTGCCATTAGGTTCGGCATGCCATTTGGTGTTAGGATCTATCCAAAAGGTGAGGTTGCCTCTGTTTATCAGGGCTTGGTTGTAGTCGCGCCAGTTGGTGGTGCGGTACTTCTTCTTGTCGGCGGCAGGAATATGTGGTTTCATCTCTTTATAATATCAAATATAAGTGCTTATGCAACAAGGCC
>NZ_JAXCIB010000036.1:0-1056 GCF_035984995.1 Psychrobacter sp. PL15 | reverse complement strand
CCTAGATTAACACACCAAGTGCAACGCTAAATGATGTTATAGAATACCTGATTTGGTGTTTTGAATCCCAATCGTTTTCTTGGTCTGCTATTTAATCTGTCCTCAATGGCTTGTACCTCATCATCAGATACTTGTCTGAAATCACAGCCTTTAGGCAAGTACTCTCTGATTAGACCATTGGTATTCTCGTTTGTTCCTCTTTGCCATGACGCATAAGTATCAGCGAAGTAGAACATACTGTAGAGGCGTTCTTTCACCTCTTGATGCTCAGCAAACTCCTTACCATTGTCAGAGGTAATCGTCTTAACGTGTAGTCTAACTGGGGTCAGTAGAGTTACCATCGCATCCGCCACCAGATGAGCGCTCTTTTTAGTGACCCGTTGCATCTTAACCAAACCTGTCTTTCGCTCTACTAGCGTCACGATGGCCTGTTTGTGGTTTTGACCAATAATGGTATCGGCTTCCCAGTCGCCAATACGGGATCGATCTTCGACTACTTGCGGACGTTTATGAATAGAGACCCTGTCATTGATGCGACCACGAGTCTCGTCAGTCAGCCTTTGACGGTAAGGTTTGGCTTTACGTCTTAGATACTGCCATAACCCGCCACCTTGTTTTTTGTCTGTCCACAGGTAGCGATAAATGCTCATGTGGCTGAGTCCACCATGAACGCCCGCTATTTGTTCCGGACTCCATTGTAACTTTAGCTTAGCAATGACCCAGTGCCAGACGTGAGCGACAATAGTGAGGGCGTTGTTTGCATGCCTCAATTTAGCCTTACCATCTGCATGCTTTGGTCGGTAACCTCGTAGGCTTTTATTGCGTCTAAGCTCTCTTGATATAGTGCTGGGACTTCTGTTTAATGCCTTGGCTATAAATTTAATACTGTGTTCGGCCCCTTTAAGGGCATAAATCTGATATCGTTCCCCTAGGCTTAGATGTGTATAGCTCATGGTTGCAATCTCACTTTGGCGGTGGATAGTAACCTTGATGCTAGCGCATCTAGGCCTCTTTTTCACCTGCTGTTTGAAATTGCACTTCACGTGTTAATCTAAG
>NZ_JAXCIB010000035.1:0-1069 GCF_035984995.1 Psychrobacter sp. PL15 | reverse complement strand
CCAGTTGGTGGTGCGGTACTTCTTCTTGTCGGCGGCAGGAATATGTGGTTTCATCTCTTTATAATATCAAATATAAGTGCTTATGCAACAAGGCCATCTGGATGGCTAAACCACATTCAGTTATATAGTCATCATCGTATCTACCATATAATGTTTCTAGCTTACTTTTGATTTGTTCAAAAAATATGGAGAAACTATCTTCTGTTTCCACTAACCTATTAGAAAAGATAGAAGTTATGGCGTCATTTTCATATATGAGATCCCATAACTTAAAAATACTATCTTGTTTTTTTTGATAACTTTGATAGTCTAAGCGATTGGGAATATTCCAAGATATAATGTTATTCATTTTCCTTCCTTCCATAGCTCTTCAAAGAAATCAGTAATTTTAAGTTTTTTTGCATTCCAACCATAGCTTGTTGCATGTAAGCTAGGTAACAATGCACCAACATCTGATCCAAAATGCCATAAATCATTATCTACAATGGCAAATCTATCATGTAGATAATTTAAATTATCATAAAATTTAAGGGCAATGGTAGTAGCTCTAGAATTACTCCTATCCTCTCGTATAAGATCGTTATAAAAGTTTACGATTTCTTTAATCTCTTCTTCGTTAGTTTTTGATTTTAGATAAAATCTAACATCTATAGTAGCTTTGTTTATTAAGATAGAGTTAAGGATAGAGTCAAGGACTTCATTTTTACTAAAGTTTTTATGTAGATAAGTGTCAAGAATCCAAATTTTATTTGAAGCGTTACGCAGTGTACGAGTAAAACTATCTAAAACTAGTGCGTTTTTTTCTCCCTCTCTATACCTATCTTTTACATCACTAAGGTTTGGACAGCTTAATAAATCTGTAGCTTGTTTAGTATTAGGATAATAGCTTTCTCTTGATGATCCAAAAACTATTGTTTTTAATGTCACATCCTCTTCTAGTGGACGGTCTATTGGTATATCTTTTGGTCTGGTGGGGCCTTGTTGCATAAGCACTTATATTTGATATTATAAAGAGATGAAACCACATATTCCTGCCGCCGACAAGAAGAAGTACCGCACCACCAACTGG
>NZ_JAXCIB010000034.1:0-1142 GCF_035984995.1 Psychrobacter sp. PL15 | reverse complement strand
AGACCTTTGTCCATAGCGATTGGGTGGATAAGCTCTACGCCCATCTCAACGTTATCACCAGGCATCACCATTTCAGTACCGTCTTGTAACTGGATTGCGCCAGTGACGTCGGTGGTACGGAAGTAGAACTGGGGACGATAGCCGTTTAGGAATGGGGTGTGACGACCGCCTTCTTCTTTGCTTAGTACGTATACTTCGGCATCAAATTTGGTATGCGGGGTGATTGAGCCTGGTTTGGCCAATACTTGTCCGCGCTGTACGTCTTCACGCTTGGTACCACGTAGCAATACGCCACAGTTTTCGCCTGCACGACCTTCGTCAAGCAGTTTACGGAACATCTCTACACCGGTACAGGTGGTTTTTTGGGTGGCACGGATGCCGACGATTTCAATTTCGTCACCGATTTTGACGATGCCTGATTCGACACGGCCAGTAACGACGGTACCACGACCTGAGATTGAGAAGACGTCTTCGATTGGCATTAAGAATGCTTTGTCGACGTCACGCTCAGGCTCTGGGATGTAGGTGTCTAGGATACCTAGTAGTTCTACAATAGCAGGTTGACCGTACGGACCTTCGTCGCCTTTTAGGGCTTGGGTCGCAGACCCTTTAACGATTGGGGTGTCGTCACCTGGGAAGTCATAGTCGCTAAGTAATTCGCGAACTTCCATTTCTACTAGCTCAAGCAACTCTTCGTCGTCTACGAGGTCGCATTTGTTCATGAATACGATGATGTACGGTACGCCAACCTGACGTGATAGCAAGATATGCTCACGGGTTTGTGGCATAGGGCCGTCAGTTGCTGATACGACTAAGATTGCGCCGTCCATTTGAGCGGCACCAGTGATCATGTTTTTAACATAATCGGCGTGACCTGGGCAGTCGACGTGTGCGTAATGACGGGCTTCGGTGTCATATTCTACGTGGCTGGTGTTGATGGTAATACCACGGGCTTTTTCTTCAGGGGCTGAGTCAATAGACGCGTAGTCTTTGGCTTCGCCGCCTGAAGTGATAGCGGCTACGGTTGCGATAGCGGCGGTAAGGGTGGTTTTACCATGGTCAACGTGTCCAATGGTGCCGACGTTGACGTGTGGCTTTTTGCGTTCAAACTTGGCCTTTGCCATGAGTGTTTCCTCTTTATT
>NZ_JAXCIB010000033.1:0-1625 GCF_035984995.1 Psychrobacter sp. PL15 | reverse complement strand
GTAGATAGGTGTCTTCGCTTGAACTATCAGTCCCTAGGTCAATATCTAGTATCGATGGGATAGAGAAGACTTTAGTTGGGGTCTAGCTCAGGGAGGGAAAAGTTTAATCCTGTAGTGGCCAACTATATTTAGATAATTTATAAGAGGTGTTTGCTGAAATAATGGTACTTCTTTCTACTGGAGTTTAAATAATCTTTGAAGGTATGTGATCTGATGCTTTGATAATAGCCCTAGACGTAATCATTGATAGCCTGCTTAGCTTCAGATATATCCTCATAGCCACCCTTCGGCATCCATTCCATTTCAAGTCTTCTAAAGAATCTTTCATTTAGTGGGTGCATTATCTCATAAGAGCGAGGACCTTGGGTGACCTCAGGTGCAAAGTGGAAGGCTGTGCCCGTAGTTATCGTCATGACGGCTCATAGTGTGTGACACGTTGCTGCATCCATCAATATTATCAGCGAAGACAGTGTCGCCGTAATGCGTGCCCTGATTTGAATGAAACAACACGTCACTTGGGCTCAACCTTGTATGATATGTCACGTAAAGTGCTGTACCGACCAGGCTGCTCTCGGACGAGTCTGATACGGTAAAGCTAACAATACATCTAGCACATAAATCTAAAACGATGGCTATAAGCAATACCAGTCGCCTCTATTGCGGATATACGTCAGATCTCCTGTTCAGACTTGATTAGGCTCTGATTGCATAAATTTATGGTCTAATACATTGGCATGAGTTTTATGCGCTTTATTACGGTTTTTATAATTATGAGTCTTCGTCTGATAGCTCTCAAGTTCCATGTCCTCCACAAGCCTACCTGCTTTATAGCGGGTAATTTTGATGCCGTATTAATTCAGTAGTAGAGCTGAAACAGTTCGGGCATCTATTGAGCCGTTTGGTACGCTGAATGTCTGTCTGACTAAAATCTTAATCTACAAAGCTTTGACATCAATCGGCTCGTCCTTAGCACTACAATAATAGTCATTTCTGACCATGCCAAACAGGTAACACAGACGGTTTCTGCTTAACCGTTTATCATGCTCTGCAAGCTCAATAATCAGTGATAGTCGTTTAGATTGTCTAACGTTAGTAGGGCGAAAATCTTTTTTAAGATGTCGTGGTCTATAGTCAGCCGCTACATTTGCCTATGCAGTCGCTATATTTCTTGCTTCTCTTTACGGTACCTGCGCAGCCAATTATTTAATCTTGGATGGTTAACCTCAGCGACCCAGCAATATCTGCTGCTTTACATTTGTGTTCGATCATCATGTTAATGGTTTTAAGTTTAAATTCTCGGCTAAACTGTTTGCGTCTGTTAATCATATTGGTCCCTTGCTTTTGGGTTAGTATGATTTTTTGTGCGTTGTTCAATTTTATTATGTCAATATAAACACTATGTACTAATAAGTTAAATTAACGGCTAACAGCATATGGCCTATACTTAACAAAGATGCTGATGGCTTAATGCTTACTGAACACAGTAGTTAATAATAGAATAACTTTCCAAAACCGCTTGACCCACACATGAAACTGCGTATAATGCCACCCAGTCGGAAGGGAAGAGCGGCTTTATGAAGTGGTTTACCACTTTAGAAAAAGTTAGTTAAATAACTTCTTGACAC
>NZ_JAXCIB010000032.1:0-3953 GCF_035984995.1 Psychrobacter sp. PL15 | reverse complement strand
TCTCACTTTGGCGGTGGATAGTAACCTTGATGCTAGCGCATCTAGGCCTCTTTTTCACCTGCTGTTTGAAATTGCACTTCACGTGTTAATCTAAGTTTAAAATTAAACTGTGATAAAATTTTAACTATAAATAAAGCCCCTTATTGACACGAATAAAGGGCTTTATTGGCGATTACTACGAAAATGTATGGTTCAGCTACTGCTTTTCAGTTATTGCTGTTAAGTTACTGCTCAATACGCTGTAAGAACGCCTGTGTACGCGGATGTGTTGATAACTCAAACATCTGCTCAGCGCTGCCTTCTTCAACTATGTGCCCATCCTCAATCAGTACCACATGGTCAGCCACATCACGAGCAAAGTTAATCTCATGAGTAACCACCACCATCGTCCAGCCTTCAGATGCCAGCTGCTTCATAGTCGCTAAGACATATTGCACCAACTCGGGATCAAGAGCGGAAGTGGGTTCATCAAACAATAGTAAAGAAGGTTCAATAGCGAGCGCACGGGCAATACCAATCCGCTGCTGCTGACCGCCAGATAACTGAAAAGGATATAAATCAGCTTTGTCCAACAGGCCCACTTTTTCGAGTAGTGCCAATGCTTGTTTGCGGCCTTGTGCTTTACTTCTACCTTGTACCACTACCGGTCCTAGAGTTAAGTTCTCAAGGGCGGTCTTATGCGGAAATAAATTATAGGACTGAAATACCATGCCTGACTTACGCTGTAGTGCGAGCAAGGTTTTTTTCTTCGGCTTAGTAGCAAAATTTACTGTCAAACTACCATCGTCAAATGAAATGATCCCTTGATCAGGAATTTCAAGCGCATTAAGACAACGTAGAAATGTTGTTTTGCCTGAACCCGATGGCCCAAGTATCACTACCACCTTACCTTTGTGAATGGTCAAATCAATGCCTTTAAGCACTTGATTGCTGCCAAAGGCTTTGTGAATATTATTGACTTGAATCATAAAAATTCCTGTTGCACGTGTCTTAATTATTGCACTGATTTTAACTATAACGAAGGTATTAGGAACAATACGGTGTGGCTAACAAATGATTTATTTGGCAACATAACGATCAAGTCTGGTCTCAAGTCGGCCTTGGATAAAGGTTAAGAACAAACAAATACCCCAATAAATAACCGCCGCTTCGGTATAGACCAACATAAACTCATAATTACGCGCGGTGATAATTTGCGCCTGCTTAAACAGCTCGGTGACTAACACTAATGACGCCAAAGAGGTGTCTTTTACCAGGCTAATAAAAGTATTGGATAACGGCGGTACCGACACTCTAAGCGCTTGTGGCAAAATCACATGTCGAAAGGTTTGTAGATAAGTCAGCCCGACTGTCGAACCAGCCTCCCACTGTCCCTTGGGAATGGACAAAATAGAAGCGCGCACCGTCTCTGACGCATAAGCACCAATATTGAGCGAAAAAGCAATAATCGCTGAAGGAAAAGGATCAAGCTTGAGGCCAATACTGGGTAAACCATAAAAGATAATAAAAAGCTGCACTAACATCGGTGTGCCGCGAATGGCAGAGACGTAAATGCGCGCAATGCGATAAATAATCTCATGCCATATGCTAGCGCGTGGCACGATACGAATCAGCGCCACGCTCAAGGCAATACACATCCCTATTACAAAGGAGATTAATGCCAGCGGTATCGAGTAATAAATACCACCTTTAAGCATCGGCCAAAACGAGTTAATGACAATATCAGCCCGATCAGGGCTCATAAATGGCAATAATGCTAAGAAATCAGTTAACATTGATATTATAGAAACTATCATTAGTCTTGTTTGCTTATATCGGCACCAAAGAAGGTATCACTAAGCTTAGTCAATGTACCGTCAGCCTGCAGCGCAGCCATAGCTTCGTCCAGTTTTGCCACTACCGCATCATCGCCTTTAAGCAGTATCAGACCAGAACCGCGTTTTTCACTTGCTGGTGCGACCAGTTTGATCTCAAGGCTACTGTCTGGGAACTTTTTAAGATAATCTAACACCGCAAGGTTGTCATTCATGGTGAAGTCAGCGCGATCTTGTTTGACCAATTGTATCGCTTGTGCCATACCATCCACAGGAACAATTTCTGCACCATAGCGTTCTGCCAACTCACCATAATTGCTACTGAGCGACTGTGCTGAGCGCAGACCTTTTAATGCTTCCCACGAGCTATAGCGATTGTCATCAGTTGGCGCCAGTGCAACAGCACCTGACCAGCTATAGGCGGTCGCTTTATCGTACTTTGCTAAACGTTCAGGCGTAGTCAGACTGACTTGGTTAGCCACCATATCAAAGCGTTTTGCATCCAGTCCTGCCAGCATCGCATCCCACTGGGTTTCTTTAAATTCTACTTCTACGCCTAGTTTATCAGCGACAGCACGGGTGACTTCGACATCATAGCCCGTAAGCTTGCCCGTTTCATCATGATAGGTAAACGGTGGATAAGTACCTTCGGTACCGACATTAATAATGCCATTATTATTGATACGCTGGAGCAAGTCTGAGCCACCAGTTGCAGTATCATTAGCATTGTCAGTATTGGACTGACTACAAGCTGTAAGAAAAATAGCACTAACAGCTAGGGTTAACAGGGCGCGACGTTTCATAAGAGGTCCTTTATTCGAGTATATCTGGATGAATAATATCAGTCGTTAGCTATAATAAATAGATAACAATAATGTGTAGATATGGCGGCAAAATATGAGCTGCCCAGCTTATTTTATGGCAATTTATTATGTATGCTTATAACTCGCCGATTTGAGGATGCAACACCTATTTTTCAATACATATTCAACATTATTAATACTCTTGTTAAGACTATGTATTGAGATAGCTTTTTTTAAAATTAATAATAATTGTCTGCTTCTATACTAGCGCAACTGGGTTAGAAAAAACGTACAAAAATAGTGAGCATCGCTCAGACTACTACAGCTCACCTGCAAACTGATAGCGATCACCCGCATGCCACATTTTGACAAAGGTTAATACTTGGCCTGATGAATAAGTCTGCCGGCTGAGCACTAAGGTGGGTGACTGCTCTTCGACCTGCAACGCGTGAGCCACCTCTTTTGGTGCCGCTAGCGCTCGGATAGTATAGCTGCCTCGCTCGAGTGGACTCTTAGCAATCAGATAATCACTGGTGTTAACAATGCTAAAGTCTTGTTCAATAAATCTGGGAACTTTTACCGCATCTACCCAGCGCTCTTCAAACTGAATCGGTTGTCCATCGGCGAAGTGAATAATCTTTACTTCGTATAGCACAGCCACCTCATCATCATTTAAATCATTTTTGACTACTTGCTCAGTAAGCAATACTGGCGGTGCCTCAATATCGAACTTACGGCGCAAATACTCATCGAGCATGCCAGCTGTGATGCTGCGTTTACTCAACACCTGCGCTTGATAATCGCGATTGGCCGACTTTAAATCTTGGGCGATGTTACGTACTTCAACGAAGGTATGATTAAACTGTTGCTGCGCCACAAAAGTTCCTGAGCCTTGTCGACGCTCTAATACCCGCTCTTCGCTTAACTCTTTTAAGGCACGATTCACGGTCATTCTCGAGACTCCAAACTGCTCAGCCAACGCCATTTCTGTAGAGATGGCCTCGCCTGCTTGCCACTTGCCGCGATGAATATTATCTAATATTGCATTTTTAATGCGTTGATACGCAGGAACCCTCTTTTTCGTACTCAATTTGGTCATGCCCATCGTCGCCTTTGTCATTTTTACTTTTATTATGTCCACTATCGATTATCAATTCTAATTATCAGACTTAGCCTTTCATTTTAGCCAGCAATATCAATCACACTAATGCCGCCATAATATCATGGCATCGTCAAAATCATGGCGCTATTCATCGTTCTATCAAGACCATATTGCAAATAATTGAACTATTGGCTAAAAAAACTTGCAAGATAAAACAGTCTCTGATAATTTGTA
>NZ_JAXCIB010000031.1:0-4975 GCF_035984995.1 Psychrobacter sp. PL15 | reverse complement strand
TTTTAATTCGTTTCAGTAGGTTAGCTTGGTAGTTATTAAGTAATGAATTACTCTTAAACTTGCTAGCTTCCCTTGCTGAGGGGCGTATTATAGACGCTTTTAATACGGTGTCAAGAAGTTATTTAACTAACTTTTTCTAAAGTGGTAAACCACTTCATAAAGCCGCTCTTCCCTTCCGACTGGGTGGCATTATACGCAGTTTGACATACAGGTCAAGCGGTTTTGAAAAGGGATTTAAGGTTTTCGTAATGACTAAATATAAGAATTGAAATATCACTATTTTTATCAATAAGTTAGCACTAAGTACAGTCTCGAATATTTTCTTTATTATCTAATGACGCTAACCTTTGCGCTTATAATTGGTCTGCTCTCTACGTTTTTGATAGACCTTGTCCATTTTATAGCTTACCTATCTTTTTAAAGAAAGCCTTATAGGCTTCGACTTTTTTATCTAAGGCTAGTGGGTAGGCTCGTGAGGTTGAAGGTAAGCGATATAACGTTAAATCATTAACTGGTTCTGAGTTTGAGATTTTATCTAGGTCCTGCCATTGGTACGGATAATCCATACTTTGATTAGTTTTGGGATATCGCGATTTAGGCGGTGGTGCGTCAAGTAGATTAAGTAATACCTCAGTTGCCTTACCGCCTGTGGTAAATAATGCTCCGACTTTTGGCACTTGTAGCAAAATGCTGTCTAAATCAACCGATGTGACGACTGTTAAATTCTTATCTGAGGCGTTACCCGTTTCACGAATCGCTTGTACTACTGTGGGGCATGAGGCAATACCGCGTTCGAACATGAAGGTGCGGATACGCTCAGGATCAAAGCGCTTCTCATCTCCTACTCTAAAATAGTCAGCATCATCAAAGAATACCCGTCCATAAATGCGCCACATATCGTTATAAAAGTTAGGATAATGAAAACTCATTGCCCATTTATCAGCGGTCGGTGGAAACGTTCCCATCATCATGACGGAAGCGTTAGGTGGTAACACAGCTGCAAAGGGATGAGTTTCTATTTTTGGTGTGTTCATTTCAGAGTCTCTGGCTTAAAAGATATTAGGGCGTTCACAGATTTATTATCATTATAGTCGGCGTCAAATGCTCTTACGATGATAATATTATTCATCAGAAAAGTAGTTTTTTTGTTATGATAGCAACCTTAAACACTGCTTAAAATAGCATTATCAAATTGTCACTTTCAATAGTATGACAATAATATTGACTGGTATCCGATGTCGTTTACGCTCTTATTAATATAAAAGCCTAAATGATAGAGTCAAGGCATGATTTGTTATAGCCTGTTTATTGTAAAGGCGCTACTTTGCAGTGTATTTATTTGCCAAGTGTCTATTGTCATTGAAAGTAATCAGTAACAGCTACTCAGTATTGATACTACATACAGTATGTAGATAGCGTAGTGCTGATTCTTTTCTAGCGTTAGTCCAAAACTAAGAGAGTACTCATGAGTGACTTAAAAATTACCGTAATTGATCATCCGTTAGTACGTCATAAACTCAGCTTGATGCGTGAAAAAGACTGTAGTACCTATAAATTCCGTACGCTTACTAAAGAGCTTGCGCGCTTGATGGCCTATGAGGCCAGCCGAGATTTTGAAATAGAGACTTTCCCAATGGAAGGTTGGTGTGGCGATATTACTGGTGAGCAAATAGTAGGTAAGACGGCGACTATTGTACCGATTCTACGTGCCGGTCTGGGTATGCTAGATGGGGTGCTCGACTTAATACCAACGGCTAAAATCTCAGTTGTTGGCTTACAACGTGATGAAGAAACCTTACAACCAGTGCCATTTTTTGAAAAATTCGTCAGTCATATGGACAAACGTCCTGCGATTATCATTGATCCAATGCTAGCAACGGGTGGCTCCATGATTGCTACTATTGAGATGCTCAAAAAAAATGGCTGTAAAAATATCAAAGCCTTAGTTTTGGTTGCTGCGCCCGAAGGCGTGCGCTTGGTCAATGACGCGCATCCTGACGTGACTATTTATACGGCTGCCTTAGACAGTCATCTGGATGAACACGGCTATATCATCCCTGGCCTCGGCGATGCCGGTGATAAGATTTTTGGTACCAAGCAAAACTAGTACGATTAATAACTATAAACCACTTCTATAGACAACGACTGGTCATTGATGACTGCCATTAGTAACTAATTATTAACAACAGGGATGAATAATGAACGTATTAATTACAGGGGCAAGTGCGGGTTTTGGTAAAGCGTTGGCGGAGCGTTTAATTGCAAAAGGCCACCGGGTAATCGGTTGTGCCAGACGCCTCGATAAACTTAATGAACTGGCACACAGCTTAGGCGAATCATTTTTGCCAGTGGCCATGGATGTCAGTGACACGGCTTCTATTCCGCAGATAATCGCCGATCTACCTGATGCCTTCAGCCAAATCGATGTTTTAATCAATAATGCCGGACTGGCACTAGGTACAGAGTCTGCTCAAAACTCCGACCTTACTGATTGGATGCAAATGGTTGATACCAACATCAAGGGTCTAATGTCATTAACACATGCGGTCTTGCCAGCAATGGTCGCGCGCGACAGTGGTTATATCATTAATTTGGGCTCTATTGCGGGTAGCTGGCCATACTATGGCGGTAATGTGTACGGCGCCACTAAAGCTTTTGTAAAGCAGTTCAGCTTAAACTTGCGAGCTGATCTAATCGGCACCCAAGTGCGTGTCACTAATCTTGAGCCCGGTAATGTTGGAGGAACAGAGTTCTCAAACGTACGCTATCATGGTGATGATGATAAGGCCGCCAAGGTTTATGATGGCTTTAAAAGTATGACTGGTGAGGATATTGGCGATATCTTATTATGGCTAATTGAATCTCCTGCTCACATTAACATCAACCGTTTAGAAGTCATGCCGGTGGCACAGACCTATAACGGACTGACGATTGCTAAGCAGGATAGCTAAATTGTCATAGCTAAATTGTAAGAGCAGGCCATTAACGTAATTCATAACAACGAAGCAATGTAGCGGTACTCTTTATAGCAGCGTGCTGTATAGCGGTACCGTTTATAATAGTATCATTTATAACAGTACCCTTTGATATCGCTGTATTACTTTGCTCCACGCTTTGCTCGTTCACTAAGCGTAAATCCTGAAAATCCAAGATTAATACTTCGTTACGGGTACGCTCGCTGGTACGTTTGTTATGGCGTATGGCAAACCCTAACACCTGCTTGCCTGCTACCCGTATCTGATTAACAACTGTCTCTTGAGTGTTTGCTAGTATTGCTTTATTAGCATGCTGTTTGCTTGTCCGCGCTCCATTCACTGCGGTAGCAGGATTAAGCGTAGTCGTTAACAGTTTTTCACGGCGTACCTTCTTAGGTATATCGCCAGCTACGAATAATATTTGATCAAGCGGTAAATACTGCGCATGACGCATCAGCTCATGGCGAAACAATGCCGGTATGTCCATATTAAAGCTGTCTTCACTTTGCTGATAAAAGGCGGCAAAACTGCGCTGAATATAGCGCCCGAACACCGTAAAGTTAATCCACTGTTGATAAGCATCATTTGCCAAAATCTGCTTAGTAAACGCTTTTGGATCTGATGTAATCCTACCTTCTAAAATTGCTATTAATAACGCCTGTGGATCCTTAAATACCTGCTGCTCCCAAACTTGCGGATAGAAGCTACTATCAAGTTCTGTTAGCGTTGGTTTACTCATGACGCATCATCCTTTTTTATGTTGATAATCGAATACATAATCATCGCGGCTATCCTTTGCTATGTGCTACTATTTATTTGATATTTTATACGTCCTTTTTACTCTATAGTATATTTATCATTGCTAACAATAAGCTTTATTTACTATCAGATTACTAGGGTAGTTTTTATACTGTGGTCAGCCTGGCTGCTTTTATTACAGTAGGGTTTACTATAGCAAGCTCTCATTATTTGCATAAGGATATTTTATGGCGAACACGGCACTTACCTTAACGTTAGAGTGGTTCTTAAATCCTGATCATCTGCCTTTTATAGCCGGAATCTACACCGACGCCTATAAGAAGGCGGGGCTTGATATCAATATGATTGAGCCAACTGAACACTATGATGGCTTTGCGGAATTGCAAGCAGGCAATATTGATTTGCATGTCAATGAGCCTATTCATTTATTCGAGCATTATTTTGATGATTTAAAGGCACTGGGCTGTTTTTTTGTGACCGACGGTGGGGTTTTAATGAAGCAAAGTAGTATGGACAAGCTGCATCAAAATCAGCCAATACGCATTACCACGCCAGCAGCCAACCCCATTACCAATAAGATTGGCTTTGAGATTTTGAACCGCTATGCCGAGAAAAATGGCTTTGTTTTAGACTGCGACAATGTCAGCTTTGTAGAGACTGACTTTCAGCATTTACATAACCTGCAACAAGGCGATGGGCAGGGCAAAGAACATAAAGAATTTGATGGGGCGTGGTTGTGTTTTTATAACTTTGAAGGCATCGAAGCCAATCATGCGGGTCTTGACTATACTTTTATCGATCAGCATTTATCACCGTATCCGAACTTTTCCGCACTGGAGCTAATGACTACGCATAGCATATGGCAAGAGAAATCAACCGCGCTACAGCAGTTCGTCAAGGTAAGTACCGACATGGGGCAACTGTGTATTAATGATCCAGAGCAGGCGCGCGCTATTTATTACGGTTACACGGGTGAGGCGCCCTCTGCACTAATGGACGACATTATTAATGACACGCTAAAACGCTTGATAACGCCCATCAAGCCTGATAGCAAGCGGTGGTCAGAACTACGTGAGATGTTGGCAACATTAGATATCGCCGCACTCAGTGACACGAATTATGCCAAATTGTGGCAGTAACGGTATAATGAACTACCGACCACCTATAGAGGTAGCGGTTTCTTAGGTAATACCCATACTTGATACGATATTCTGTATCAGAGGTTAGGCAAATTCACTAAG
>NZ_JAXCIB010000030.1:0-5100 GCF_035984995.1 Psychrobacter sp. PL15 | reverse complement strand
ATTTTAGTATTACAGCCGTAGCACCTAAGCCTGAAATGTTTGAAAGCAAGGCTCGGTATGGCGAGAAGGTCACAGCAGCCGTTATTGAGCAAATAGAACCGACTGTGAAAGCGGCTAACAGCATTTTAGCGGACTACGAGAAAGCTAGGATGGATAAAAACGTGGCAGAAGGGAGCTATGAGACTCTCAAAAAACGTGTTGAGCCTTACTTGGTGGCAGTTGATGGTCTAAATCAAGAGGAAATTGCTAGGGTGAATGAGGCAATGCAACTAGAAAGCCGTAAAATCGCTGTAGAGAGGGTTAAATATGAAAAGGCTAGGTATGTATCAAAATAGATAATTAAGGCTGTTAAATCTAGTTATGTAGGCAAATAGGATGGTTTCTATAGTTCATTACTAAGGTTTAAGAAAAATAAAATCAATAGAATGCTAAAAAATTTATAAAGTTTAACAAACCTACTACTTTGGATGAAGTCAAAAACAAATTGATAGATAATTTTGAAAGGGTTGATTGAATATCTGATCCAAAAGAGCACAAAAAAGTCTCTGATATTTCGAGGTAACTAGGGTTTTTCCTTTTATCTTTTTAGTTAGTAAAAAAATAAAAAAATGTTTTTAATGTTTTTAATGCTTTTAACAGCTTTTAAGTCCGCTATAGCCCTTGTGTACAAATGCTTTCATCACCCATAGAACGTAGTTTACTTACCCATAGAACGTAGTTTACTTACCCATAGAACGTAGTTTACTTACCCATAGAACGTAGTTTACTTACCTTATGACGATACTTATTTATTTATCGTCATAATGGTGGTATATTATTTATCGTTATATAGTTAGAGGGCTAAGTTGATGAAACCAAGTATGAATGCAGGTAATAATAAGATGGATCTTATAGTTAAGACAAACAGACTAAATACGGCAATCCAAAACCTTACGCTTGCTGAAATAAGGTTGGTTCAGCTAGCTATCATAGACAGCAGAGAAAAAAATGAAGGATTGTCAGCAGACAAGCCTTTAACTATAAAAGCCTCAAGATACGCTGAAGCGTTTGGAACGACACGACAAGGTGCTTATGACGTACTTAAAAAAGCGGAAGAAAATCTATTCGAGCGTAGATTTACTTTTCTAGACGAAAATGATGGTTATCCCGTTAAGTCCCGTTGGATAAGTCAAGCAAAGTATAAGCAGGATAAAGGTACTATTGAGATTATATTTACGCCTGCGGTAGTAAATGAAATAACACGTATAAACGGTATAGAGCAGTTTTTTACTAAGTACACGTTAGAACAAACATCAATGCTTAATAGTATGTATTCAGTACGTTTATATGAACTTCTAATACAATGGCGTGAAGCCAAACAGACCCCTTTATTTGGTTTAAAAGTGTTTAGAGGTCAACTTGGAGTAGACGATGATGAATATCAACGGATGTGTGACTTCAAATCTGGTGTTTTAGACAAAGCTATTAAAGAAATTAACAAGCACACTGATATCAAAGTTGGCTATGAGCAAGAAAAAGACGGTAAAAATATTATTGGTTTTAAATTTAAAGTACTGTCAAAAAGTAAGCCTAAAGATAGTAAGCAACAAGGTGTTAGTAGAGACAAAGATACAGCCGATATGTTTACGATTGAAGGTCTAAATGATAAGCAGCTAGGCCGTATTGCTCGAAATCCTAGTTTTGTAGCAGATTATAATGATCTAGTTAGTTCGACTAGCCCAGCTGGTCAGGACATGAAGGTGTGGGAGTTTGAAATGGTTAACCGCCTTAAAAAAGACCCTACACAGTTTAATAAACGTCCTATCAGAGAGTATCTTAAGTATCAATAGCTGAAAGTTTTTCACATTTAGAACACTAGATCGTACTTATTATTGAAATAACAATTACAGTCTATTTATAAGCAAGCTTACCGTATTATTGGATACTTCCTATGAATAATGGAATAAAGCATGACATTCACGGTCAAAAATATCGATCAGACTTTAGTCTCTGCACTTATTACTTCGATAGCCATGAATCTGTAGCAAAAATAAAGGCTCTACGTGATGGAAAGCCTATATTAGCATTTTGTTTAAAAGAATTAGATGGTGGGGTCGAGGTTTTTATAACCATACCGGACGGCTATGAATGTATGCACTTTAGGAAAGGAAAATTGACATCCAATATTGAATCGAAAAACGCTCACCTGACATATCATGGAATTGCAAAACGGAAAAAAATGACTGGAGAAATCCATATCTCTTCCGATGGATGCAATCCTCTTAAAGGGAATGCACCTTACACAGAAGCACCAAATGTTTCTTCGAGTAATATTGAGTTACATCCCCTTCCAGTTTGTCGGATTGAACTCAGCGAGTCTACAGGGAAAGTCGCTACTCACAGTGATATCGAAAACTACTTTGAGTTACAGATGCCAACATGCTTTTTTAATACTATTGAAGTTCATGTTGCCAAAAAAGGCTATACAGAAAAAATTGCATCAGCATCAACATGTATATCAACGGCTTGGGCATCCTTGTTTGTTTATACTAGCATGCACACCTACTTTTTAGGAAAAGTAGAACGTAGACCAGGTTTTTACCCTCAAGTCATATGCCTTCAAACTGATAAATTTGAACTAATCATATTAGCTACTCGCGAATACAAAAACCTATCCTATGAACTCAATAGGTTAAAATATTTCCATACTAAGGATTACTTCCGAAATTTATGTAAAAGACGTGTTATAGCACATGGAAATGGCTATTTTATTGACCAGTTGACAAATACTAAGCAGACAATCAACCAAAAGTATATGTCAGATTTTCTATAGGTATGCCCCAGCGGAACCAGCTATTTCACCCCTCAAACCTATTAACAGACTACTTAAAATAGACTGCCATTATGGAACCACTTAAAACAGGCTAATCAAACACCTCTGAATGGCTACCCAGCCTAACGAAATCTACCGTATCGCTCTGAACACGGTAGATAAGCACTAAATCAGGTTTGATATGGCAATCTCTAAATCCCTTATGATTGCCGGTCAACGCATGATCTTTATACTTAGCAGGTAGCGGCACATCGTTAGTCAAACAATTAAGCACCTCGCCCCATGCAGGAGTGAGCAAGCTTAGATAATTCTTTTTGGCATCCCTCTTAAACTGGCTTGATACTTCAATGGATCTCATCAGCCTCGCCTTCTAGCTCATCCATAAGATCACCAAAGCTGTCGTACTTAGTGCCGTTACCGTTGGTAACCTCTGCAATGGCCGCGATAGTTTGTGCGTTCAGCTTCGGCTGATAGTCAAAAGACAAGGGAACCGCGTTAGTATCGGCGACTTGGTTCAAGAACAGTCTTATGGCTTGTGAAGGCGTTAACCCGTAGCTTTCAAGAACAGAAAAAGACCTGTCCTTCAAATCTTGATCGAGTCGTATATTATAATTAGTTGTACTCATAGTAATCACCTATCGCTTATATTTGTACATCTAATATAAACGATAGGTGATTAGATCTCAATAGTTTTAGCGTCTTATACTTCTTATTAAAAACCCAGAAAAAGGCTAATGGCTTTCTTTCTGAGTTTTTGTATGACATAGAGTTAGGGAAAACCTTGATTACACGTCTCTACTTTAAGCCTTTAAATAATTTTGATTCCATATGGCTAACCCCAGCAGCTTCTTGCATTTCTATCCAACTTTCATAAGATGTATTTGTTTGAATAAACTGCTCCCACTCCTGATCTGGGATGGCTGCAAAATCTTCTTTCGTTTCTACTTTGAACCCAGAAGCTTCTATTAGCTCCTCAAAATTCGAATATTGACTGCAACTAGATATAAAACCAGGGATCATAAGATCGTCCAGTGGGATACTATGAGCGCCAGATAACTCTGAGAGATTCTTCTCTAGTTGATCAAAACCTCTTAAATCAAATTTCATGACTCTTTCCTCGTGTTTATAAGCTTTATATAGCTTGTAGAGTGTTAACTATTTATAAAAAAAACTAATCAGACCATTGGAATCATCTGTAGCTACAGATGATTTTTTTAGGTTAATAAATTATTTGTACCAGCCTAAGATTATGCCAGTGAATAACTAGCAGTAACGCTCTTATAAGCCCTTTTTTGCAAAAATATTACGACAGATAAAAGACCCATCATTTTCTACCTAATTTAATGACTACACCATACGCACCCTAAAGGGATGGCCAAGTAGTTGATATTGTTAGGGTTAATGAAATTGAGTTGTATACAAAATGTTTACAAAACAGACGTTAACCATTGATTTATAAAGAAAAAAGGTGTCTACAATTTGTAAACAGCCTAGCTTCTAAAAAGTGAAAAATAGCCCTTTTTCACCATCTTTTGCGTCAAAAATCTCGCTTTCCTAACGGGTAAATTTATGGTGTAGTAAGTACACTTTAGTAAAATCATACCCAATTATTAGGAAAAATGGCGATGAACTATGCAATTTTAAGGACGGCAAAATTAAAGACGATGGGGAATATTGGCGGCAGTCTTGCACGTAACTACCGAACGATAGAAACGCCTAATGCTGACCCTAATCGCACCCCTAAAAATCATCATACCGTTGCTACCTCTGAAGCAGTCAAAAAAGCAATACAAGATCGGCTCCCTGAAAAAAGACGCTCTGATGCGGTGCTATGTATTGAGTATTTGATAACCGCTAGTCCTGAATGGGAAGGCTGGGGAACCAGCAAGGAAGCGGATTTTTTTAAGCGAGCGAGTTTATGGCTCGTTGATAAACATGGAGAAGAAAATATTGCTGGTATGAGTATTCATCGGGACATAAGCACACCGCATCTAGTCGCTTATGTGGTTCCTATTGATCAAAAGGGGAAGCTGAACTGTAAGAGTTTTCTAGGGGGCAGGGTCAAGTTAAACCAGATGCAGACCGATTTTGCTAATACGGTCGCTGATTTGGGGCTAACGAGGGGCAAGGAAGGCTCTAAAGCCAAGCATACCAGTATCAAAGAGTATTACCACGACATCAACCATGCTAGAGATTTTAGTATTACAGCCGTAGCACCTAAGCCTGAAATGTTTGAAAGCAAGGCTCGGTATGGCGAGAAGGTCACAGCAGCCGTTATTGAGCAAATA
>NZ_JAXCIB010000029.1:0-5376 GCF_035984995.1 Psychrobacter sp. PL15 | reverse complement strand
CTAGAGATTTCAGTATCAAAGCCGTATCACCTAAGCCTGAAATGTTTGAAAGCAAGGCTAGGTATGGTGAGAAGGTCACAGCAGCGGTTATTGAGCAAATAGAACCGACGGTGAAGGCGGCTAACAGCATTTTAGCGGACTACGAGAAGGCTAGGATGGATAAAAGCGTGGCAGAAGCGAGCTATAACACCCTTAAAAAACGTGTTGAGCCTTACTTGTTGGCTACTGATGGACTAAATCAAGAGGAAATTGCTAGGGTAAATGAGGCAATGCAGCTAGAAAGCCGTAAAATCACTGTAGAGAGGTAAAAAATTGAAAATGCTAGGAAGGTATCGAAATAGAGGTAGATAGCCTTTAAATACGAATATATGGACAAATAGAGTGGTTTTTACAGCTCATTATCGAGGTTTAAGCAAAATAAGGTTACTGGAATACTAAAAGAACTTGAGTATTTGAAAATTCCTACTGCTTTGGATGAGATCAAAAATCAGTTGATGAATGAGCCAGAAAGCATTGATCGATTACCTGATCCAAAAGATCACAAAAAAGACCCTGATATTTCGAGGTAATTAGCGTTTTTTCTTTTGTCTTTTCAGTTAATAAAAAAAATAAAAAAATGCTTTTAATGCTTTTAATGCTTTTAAGTGCTTTTAAGTGCTCTGTACCCATTGATATTAAAGGGATATAGCCTTCATATGACTACGTTTACTTACCCATATGACTACGTTTACTTACCCATATGACTACGTTTACTTACCCATATGACTACGTTTACTTACCATTAATCTACTTAATTTTATATGTAGTTTAATATACTTCATTGTGGTAATGTAGTCATAAATAATTTACAAGGAAATAGTATGTCTAAGGGTAATTTAGTCGTCAAAACAAATCAGCTTAATTCAGCCTTACAAAACTTATCTTTGCCTGAAATTCGAATTATTCAATTAGCAATAGTAGATGCAAGAGAGACAAATACTGGACTGAGTACTGATAAGCCTTTACGTATTGATGCTTTACGCTATGCTGAAATGTTTGAAACTACTCGGCAGAATGGCTATCAGCGAATGAAAGACGCTGAAGAAAACCTATTTAACAGACGTTTCAGTTACGTCAATGAAGAGGGAAAGATCGTCAAGTCACGCTGGATTCAGGAAGTAACTTATCTTGATGATGAAGGTGCAATTGAATTGGTTTTTACCCTTGCTGTAGTTAAAGGAATCAGCCGTATTGATGGTGCGGAAGACTTTTTTACTTCTTATCTACTAGAACAAACAGCAAGTATGGATAGCATTTACTCTGTAAGGCTTTATGAGCTACTGGTGCAATGGAAACAAGCTAAAAATACCCCTATGTTTGAGCTTGAGATTTTTAGAAGTCAATTAGGTATAGAGTCTAGTGAATATAAAAGAATGGGGAATTTTAAATTAAGAGTTTTAGACCTTGCGGTTCAAGAGATTAATGAAAAAACTGATATCAAAGTTGGCTATGAGCAAGTTAAAAAAGGTAGAACGATAATAGGTTTTAAGTTCAAAGTCTCAGATAAAGAAAAGCCCAAAAGCACTCAGAATTTAGCAAGTGGGAGGGACGGTGATACATCTGATATGTTTGCCATTGAAGGGCTGAATGATAAGCAGCTGGGGCGTATCACACGTAACAAGCAGTTCATTGCTGATTATAACCATCTTGTTAGCTCTACCAGTCCAGCAGGTCAAGACTCTAAGATGTGGGAGTTTGAAATGATCAACCGCCTTAAAAAAGATCCTTCACAGTTTAAGAAACGCCCAATCAGAGAATATCTCGAATACTAGCAGTTAGTCAGTAATATACAAACATTTGTCAAATTTTTATATCGTGGTACATTGTATGTTTTATACCTTTGCTTTAAACATTAGATCTTTTGCATAAATCATCGCTAGCCCCTTACAGGCTAATTAGTCCAAGTCAATGAACTGGTACTTTTGCAAAATATCTATTAATTAGGATTAATTTTATGCAAAAAATACATGATTCTCATATCATAGATGAATTTGAAGGATGGAATGGAGATAGTATTTATCAACTTGATAATGGAACTCTTTGGAGATTAGCTTCATACCAATATTCTTACTCTTATTCTTATAGACCAAAAGCTAGCATTTACTCAAATCAGGGAAAGTATTTTCTTGAGGTTGAAGGCATGGGGAAAGCAGTTGAAGTTAACCAAGCTTGATAGTCTTTAATGAAAATGGTTTGTGTATGTTAGTAGTCTTCTCTTAATTGGCAGAGAGTATCCCAGATTTTGTGTAAGTATTGATATAGGGCAAATAGTAGATATACAGAGTTTGGAATGGTCTCAAATTAAATGACTAAAGCTGCTTAATTAAGCAGCTTTAGTCATTTAATTTGACCGCAGAGTCACAGGAAGTAGAAGAATACCTGTCTGATAAGAAATAATTAGAGAAACAGCTAGAATTATTATTTCACTCTTATTTTATTTTTTACCTGGTGGTATCGGTTTCCCTGAGTTGGTATTTGTTATAGGAGCATAGCTAGGAGTATAGCTAACCTGAGGTTTAGGTGCTTCAGTGGTTGGTTGGTAGCTTTTCTCTACATTCCGAGGAGTATAACTTTCATTACTTGGTTTTAACTCATTGGACATTGCATTTCCTAAATTCAATATGTGAAATTTCACTAGTTAATATCATGACTCCCGCTGTGTCAACTATAGCTCTTTCAAACTTACCATCTACATCCAATAACCATGTTTCTTCCAAATATATTTGTTCTGGTGCTGGGGCGCTAGAAGCAGACGAATTTTTTCCATATAACCCTGCTATCACAGTACCATTTTTCAGGAAAACTTCCACCCAGTATGGCTTTCTTTGTGCAAATAAAAAATCCCAGGGCTTTCCAGTAGGATGAGGGGCATTACGCAGAAAAAATTCTTTTGTTCTTAAATGCCTCCAGACTAATACCCATACGATAGGAGCTATAAATAAGACCAAAACGTAAAATGTATAGTAAAGAGAAGAGTGTACATTTTTCAAAGATCCAGATTCTACGGTTATTATTGGGAAAAATAGTAACGCATAGTTTATAGAGCTGTATGCTATCGCATCAATTAACTGGTCTGATGTAGATCGTTCACTTCCCGGACAAAGTAGCTGATATGCTTTTATGCTAATAAACCCAGGAATCACAAATGCGATAAACAAGATTAATTTATCTACTTCCCATATATCCAATGTTTGCTCCAAACTAAGATCGCGATTTTATATATTATATACTTTTAAAGGAATGTTGCTTTAAAAGCAAATCTTATAGAATTGGTCTAAACATAAGGTTGCCTTGTCTAACTCCTGATCCAACAACCAAGGACATTCGCTTTGGGCTAATCAAGCACTTCTGAATGGCTACCCAGCCTAACGAAATCTACCGTATCGCTTTGAACACGGTAGATAAGCACCAAATCAGGTTTGATATGGCAATCTCTAAATCCCTTATGATTACCTGTCAACGCATGGTCTTTATATTTAGCCGGTAGCGGCAAATCGTTAGTTAAACAATTGAGCACTTCGCCCCATGCAGGAGTGAGTAAGCTTAGATAGTTCTTTTTGGCATCTCTCTTAAACTGGTTTGATACTTCAATGGATCTCATCAGCCTCGCCTTCTAGCTCATCCATGAAATCACCAAAGCTGTCGTACTTAGTGCCTTTACCATTGGCAATCTCTGCGATAGCCGCGATGGTTTGCGCGTTGAGCTTAGGTTGATAGTCAAAAGACAAGGGAACAGCGTTAGTATCGGCTACTTGGTTCAAGAACAGTCTTATGGCTTGTGAAGGCGTTAACCCATAGCTTTCGAGAACAGAAAAAGACCTGTCTTTCAAATCTTGGTCAAGCCGTATATTATAATTAGTTGTAGTCATAATAATCACCTATCGCTTATGTTTGTATCTTCAATATAAGCGATAGGTGATTACATTTCAATAGTTTTAGCGTTCTGTATTTCTCACCAATTTAAGCAGAGACAGTCTGCTCATTCAACCCAGCAAGAGAATCAGCAAGATTTTTTTCAATTCCTTTTCCCATAATGTGAAGGTCAGAAGTGGAATAATCTCCTAGCTCATTTCTGTCGTCCATGACTTCAAATAATCTCGCTCTAATGGCTTGTTCATAGGTCTTATCTTCAATCAAAAGCAGATTAAGCTTCACGATAGCTCTATCGTAGGCTTCAAGTTGAAGGCTTTTACTGCTGGCGACTGATACACCGATCATGCTCATAAATGACTCCGCTACTAGAATCATCTGTAGCTACAGATAATTTTTTAGGTTAATAAGTTGTTTGTAACAGCCTAAGATTGTGCCAGTGAATGACGAGAAGTAACGCTCTTATAAGCCCTTTTTTGCAAAAATATTACGACAGATAAAAGACCCGTCATTTTCTACCTAATTTAATGACTACACCTTACGCACCCTAAAGGGATGACCAAGTAGCTGATATTGTTAGGTTTAATGAAATCGGTTTGTTTGCAAACTGTTTACAAAATAGACGTTAACCATTGATTTATAACGGAAAAAGGTGTTTGCAAACTGTAAACAGCGTAGGTTCTAAACAGTGAAAAACACCCCTTTTTCACCTCCTTTTGCTTCAAAAATCTAGCTTTTCTAATTGGTGGATTTATGGTGTAGTAAGTACACTTTAATGAAATGACACCCAATTATCAGGAAAAAGTGGCTATGAACTATGCGATTTTGAGGACGGCAAAATTAAAGACAATGGGCAACATTGGCGGCAGTCTTGCACACAATTACCGAACGATAGAAACACCGAATGCTGACCCCAATCGCACCTCTAAAAATGAGCATACCGTTGCTACCTCTGAAGCAGTCAAACAGGCAATACAAAACCGACTTCCTGAAAAAAGACGCGCTGATGCGGTGCTATGTATTGAGTATTTGATAACCGCCAGTCCTGAATGGGAAGGCTGGGAAACCAGCAAGGAAGCGGAATTTTTTAAGCGATCTAGTCAGTGGCTCATTGATAAACATGGGGCAGAAAACATTGCGGGTCTGAGTATTCATCGAGACATAAGCACACCGCATCTAGTCGCTTATGTGGTTCCCATTGACCAAAAGGGGAAGCTTAACTGTAAGGATTTCTTAGGGGGCAGGGTTAAGTTAAACCAGATGCAAACCGATTTTGCCAATACGGTCGCTGATTTAGGGCTAACGAGGGGCAAGGAAGGCTCTAAAGCCAAGCATACCAGCATCAAGGAGTATTACCACGACATCAATCACGCTAGAGATTTCAGTATCAAAGCCGTATCACCTAAGCCTGAAATGTTTGAAAGCAAGGCTAGGTATGGTGAGAAGGTCACAGCAGCGGTTATTGAG
>NZ_JAXCIB010000028.1:0-5651 GCF_035984995.1 Psychrobacter sp. PL15 | reverse complement strand
GGGCTTTACTAGAATAGAGAGCTGACGATGACCTACTCTCACATGGACGAATCCACACTACCATTGGCGCGATGATGTTTCACTTCTGAGTTCGGTAAGGGATCAGGTGGTTCCATCATGCTATTGTCGTCAGCAAAGGGGGTTAGATATGAGTCTGTTGTTGTTATTGACTTAAGTATTAGCTTAAAGCCTGTCAACATAAACCTAACTGAATCAAGGTTTAAGGTGATATCGAAATATTATTTATATTCTATAGCATTTAGCTATACAAGATAGATTAATTAGAGCTCTCATACAAACCACTTGGGTGTTGTATGGTCAAGCCAAACGAGCAATTAGTACAGGTTAGCTACACACATCGCTGTGCTTCCACACCCTGCCTATCAACGTCGTAGTCTTCAACGGCTCTTTAGGGAAATCTTATCTTGAGGTGGGCTTCCCGCTTAGATGCTTTCAGCGGTTATCCCATCCGAACGTAGCTACCGGGCAATGCCACTGGCGTGACAACCCGAACACCAGAGGTTCGTCCACTCTGGTCCTCTCGTACTAGGAGCAGATCCTCTCAAATTTCCAACGCCCACGGTAGATAGGGACCGAACTGTCTCACGACGTTCTAAACCCAGCTCGCGTACCTCTTTAAATGGCGAACAGCCATACCCTTAGGACCTGCTTCAGCCCTAGGATGAGATGAGCCGACATCGAGGTGCCAAACACCGCCGTCGATATGAACTCTTGGGCGGTATCAGCCTGTTATCCCCAGAGTACCTTTTATCCGTTGAGCGATGGCCCTTCCATACAGAACCACCGGATCACTAAGACCTACTTTCGTACCTGCTCGACTTGTGGGTCTCGCAGTTAAGCGCGCTTTTGCCTTTATACTCTATGAACGATTTCCGACCGTTCTGAGCGCACCTTCGTACTCCTCCGTTACTCTTTAGGAGGAGACCGCCCCAGTCAAACTACCCACCATACATTGTCCTCGGTATTGTTATACCTGAGTTAGAACCCCGACATGACCAGGGTGGTATTTCAAGATTGGCTCCACCAAGACTAGCGTCTCGGCTTCAAAGCCTCCCACCTATCCTGCACAAGTCAGGTCAAAGTTCAATGTAAAGCTGTAGTAAAGGTTCACGGGGTCTTTCCGTCTAGCCGCGGGTACACAGCATCTTCACTGCGATTTCGATTTCACTGAGTCTCTGCTGGAGACAGCGCTGCCGTCATTATGCCATTCGTGCAGGTCAGAACTTACCTGACAAGGAATTTCGCTACCTTAGGACCGTTATAGTTACGGCCGCCGTTTACTGGGGCTTCGATCAAGAGCTTCGCTTACGCTAACCCCATCAATTAACCTTCCAGCACCGGGCAGGCATCACACCCTATACGTCCACTTTCGTGTTTGCAGAGTGCTGTGTTTTTAATAAACAGTTGCAGCAGCCTGGTATCTGCGACTGCTAATAGCTTACGGAGCAAGTCCTTCACCATCAGCAGCGTACCTTCTCCCGAAGTTACGGTACCATTTTGCCTAGTTCCTTCAGCAGAGTTCTCTCAAGCGCCTTGGTATTCTCTACCTGATCACCTGTGTCGGTTTAGGGTACGATTCGTTTATAACTATTGCTTAGAAGCTTTTCCTGGAAGCATGGTATTTGCCACTTCGCTGTACAAGTACAGCTTGCTATCAGATCTCGGTATTAACAGTCCGGATTTGCCTAAACTGTCTACCTACATCCTTTCACCTGGACAACCGTCGCCAGGCTGGCATAACCTTCTCCGTCCCTCCATCGCATTATAAACAAGTATCAGAATATTAACTGATTTCCCATCGACTACGCCTTTCGGCCTCGCCTTAGGGGTCGACTCACCCAGCCCCGATTAACGTTGGACTGGAACCCTTGATCTTCCGGCGTGCGAGCTTTTCACTCGCATTATCGTTACTCACGTCAGCATTCGCTCTTGTGATACCTCCAGCATGCCTTACGACACACCTTCACAGGCTTACACAACGCTCCCCTACCACTCGAAAACAAGTTTCAAATCCGCAGCTTCGGCTCCTAGTTTGAGCCCCGTTACATCTTCCGCGCGGGCCGACTCGACTAGTGAGCTATTACGCTTTCTTTAAAGGATGGCTGCTTCTAAGCCAACCTCCTAGCTGTCTATGCCTTCCCACCTCGTTTCCCACTTAACTAGGAATTTGGGGCCTTAGCTGGCGGTCTGGGTTGTTTCCCTCTCCACAATGGACGTTAGCACCCACTGTGTGTCTCCCGGATATCACTCATCGGTATTCGGAGTTTGCATCGGTTTGGTAAGTCGGTATGACCCCCTAGCCGAAACAGTGCTCTACCCCCAATGGTGTTCGTCCGAGGCGCTACCTAAATAGCTTTCGGGGAGAACCAGCTATCACCGAGTTTGATTAGCCTTTCACCCCTATCCACAAGTCATCCCCTAGCTTTTCAACGATAGTGGGTTCGGTCCTCCGGTGCCTGTTACGGCACTTTCAACCTGCTCATGGATAGATCACTCGGTTTCGGGTCTATGCCCTGCAACTATTCGCCCTATTAAGACTCGGTTTCCCTACGGCTCCCCTAAATGGTTAACCTCGCTACAGAACATAAGTCGCTGACCCATTATACAAAAGGTACGCGGTCACCCCAATAAATTGAGGCTCCCACTGCTTGTACGCACACGGTTTCAGGTTCTATTTCACTCCCCTCACAGGGGTTCTTTTCGCCTTTCCCTCACGGTACTGGTTCACTATCGGTCAGTCAGGAGTATTTAGCCTTGGAGGATGGTCCCCCCATCTTCAAACAGGATTTCTCGTGTCCCGCCCTACTTAATATGTTAACTCTAATGTTTCGAATACAGGACTATCACCTACTACGGTCAGCTTTCCCACGCTGTTCTTCTACATTAGAATTAATCGGCTTCTCCCCGTTCGCTCGCCGCTACTTGGGGAATCTCATTTGATGTCTTTTCCTAAGGGTACTGAGATGTTTCACTTCCCCTCGTTCGCTTCTCGTACAAGTACGAGATACCTACCTTATGGTAAGTGGGTTTCCCCATTCAGAAATCTCCGGATCACAGGATATTGCCGCCTCCCCGAAGCTTATCGCAGGCTGTCACGTCTTTCATCGCCTCTGACTGCCAAGGCATCCACCATGTGCGCTTCATTACTTGACCATACAACCCCAAGTAGTCTTTCAACTATCTAAGTGTTATATGAGTCTAATTATGATAACGATATCACCTAATTTTATACGCTTGATTCAGTTCTCTTTATTATTTGATAATCAATTCTCTGGGATAACAACTGATGTCGTTAAGAGAATCGATTATCAGGTTAGAAACAACACGTGAACATGTTGTTCTAACCCAGACTCATATCTATGTTTTTAAATAGTTCCTGTATTCTCGTCGAATTACAGGTTCTGTATAAAACAGAAAGAAGTAATCTTAAGATATATTTCGCTATATCTAAATCACTTGTTTCTATATTATTCGCACTCTAAGCTTACTCTGTGTTTATGATGGTGGAGCCAAACGGAGTCGAACCGTTGACCTCCTGCGTGCAAGGCAGGCGCTCTACCAGCTGAGCTATGGCCCCATATAAAATGGTGGGTCTAAGTGGACTTGAACCACTGACCCCCGCGTTATCAACACGGTGCTCTAACCAGCTGAGCTACAGACCCATATACGTTTATGCAATAAACGTAAGCTTAAACTAAAGAACAACTTGTTGTGAATTCTTGCTGACCGAATGCGTCTATAAGGAGGTGATCCAGCCGCAGGTTCCCCTACGGCTACCTTGTTACGACTTCACCCCAGTCGCCAACCACACCGTGGTGAACGCCATCCCTAAGGTTAGGCTATCCACTTCTGGTGCAATCAACTCCCATGGTGTGACGGGCGGTGTGTACAAGGCCCGGGAACGTATTCACCGCGGCATTCTGATCCGCGATTACTAGCGATTCCTACTTCATGGAGTCGAGTTGCAGACTCCAATCTGGACTACGATAGGCTTTTTGAGATTCGCATCACATCGCTGTGTAGCTGCCCTCTGTACCTACCATTGTAGCACGTGTGTAGCCCTGGTCGTAAGGGCCATGATGACTTGACGTCGTCCCCGCCTTCCTCCAGTTTGTCACTGGCAGTATCCTTAGAGTTCCCGGCTTAACCCGCTGGTAACTAAGGACAAGGGTTGCGCTCGTTGCGGGACTTAACCCAACATCTCACGACACGAGCTGACGACAGCCATGCAGCACCTGTATTCTAATTCCCGAAGGCACTCCCGCATCTCTGCAGGATTCTAGATATGTCAAGACCAGGTAAGGTTCTTCGCGTTGCATCGAATTAAACCACATGCTCCACCGCTTGTGCGGGCCCCCGTCAATTCATTTGAGTTTTAACCTTGCGGCCGTACTCCCCAGGCGGTCTACTTATTGCGTTAGCTGCGTCACTAAGTCCTCAAGGGACCCAACGACTAGTAGACATCGTTTACGGCGTGGACTACCAGGGTATCTAATCCTGTTTGCTACCCACGCTTTCGAGCCTCAGTGTCAGTATGATGCCAGAAGGCTGCCTTCGCCATCGGTATTCCTCCAGATCTCTACGCATTTCACCGCTACACCTGGAATTCTACCTTCCTCTCACCTACTCTAGCCTAACAGTTTCAGATGCAGTTCCCAGGTTAAGCCCGGGGATTTCACATCTGACTTATCAAGCCACCTACGCTCGCTTTACGCCCAGTAATTCCGATTAACGCTTGCACCCTCTGTATTACCGCGGCTGCTGGCACAGAGTTAGCCGGTGCTTATTCTGCAGCTAATGTCATCGTCCATGGGTATTAACCATGGAGTCTTCTTCACTGCTTAAAGTGCTTTACAACCAAAAGGCCTTCTTCACACACGCGGCATGGCTGGATCAGGCTTTCGCCCATTGTCCAATATTCCCCACTGCTGCCTCCCGTAGGAGTCCGGGCCGTGTCTCAGTCCCGGTGTGGCTGATCATCCTCTCAGACCAGCTACAGATCGTCGCCATGGTAGGCCTTTACCCCACCATCTAGCTAATCCGACTTAGGCTCATCTAATAGCGAGAGCAGTAAACTGCCCCCTTTCTCCCGTAGGTCGTATGCGGTATTAATTCGAGTTTCCCCGAGCTATCCCCCACTACTAGGTAGATTCCTAAGTATTACTCACCCGTCCGCCGCTCGACGCCTGGGTGCAAGCACCCATCGTTTCCGCTCGACTTGCATGTGTTAAGCCTGCCGCCAGCGTTCAATCTGAGCCATGATCAAACTCTTCAGTTTAATCTTGCTATGTAACCCTTTAAAGAGGTTACTAAACTTGGCTCATCTAATCTGGCAATTACGCTCTTCGTATGTTTCATTTAAATGAATTAACTTTGAGTTTTCTTGCTGTCTTAAATGATAATTTTTATAGTTAATAACCTTCCCGAAAAGAGAAGACAGTCAACTTTATTTTATGCATTCTGAATCAGCAAAAATCCACACAAGTTGTTCTTTAGTTATGCTTTTAAATAGTGTTATTCACTGTCGTCCAGTAAATAATGTTTTCTCTAATTAAGGTAAGCTATTTAGCTTATCTCGTTTAGCGAGCTGACTAGTATATCATGTTGAAATAACCTGTCAAGCCTTTGTT
>NZ_JAXCIB010000027.1:0-6784 GCF_035984995.1 Psychrobacter sp. PL15 | reverse complement strand
ATAGCAGACCAAGAAAACGATTGGGATTCAAAACACCAAATCAGGTATTCTATAACATCATTTAGCGTTGCACTTGGTGTGTTAATCTAGGAAATAAAAATCTTGCCCTAGTGCGTTCTAAAAATAAAGTATAAAAACTCCTTGTATGAACTGACCCCCATAAGTTGGACACAACTTATGGGGGTTTTTATGATTTACAGTTATCCAAAACTTCTGGAAACCTGTTGGTCTAAACCAGGTGCGTCCAAACGAAGGTTTGAAGATGCCTAGGCTATAAAGTACAAACATAGGTATATGTTTGATGATTACTGTCATACAGCACAATGGAAGTATATTTCTTCGCACATACCATGTTTTACGACAGCCTTCTTTAGAAATAAAACCTTCCTTAGCGACGGTGAATACGGGTTGAGAATTGGCTCAATTATCACCTAAACACCGTTTCTCTACTGTCAAAGCTAGGTATTTGATTAAAAACTGGCTATTTTAGTTTCCCGGTCAACCATTAGTTTAGCGATAGCTGCTGGATCTGCTGCAGTCACACCATCAATTAGCGCAGATTGATCAAGACCTTTGCCGGGTAGATAAATCGCGCAGACTTCGACTTTGGTTTTTGTCTTTTCCATAACCGTTTTCATCAGACCTTGGGCACTCATATTCATAGGCGGTTGACCAACAGTCACACTGCTAGGGGCATCACGTAGTGCCATATCACCAGCCGCACCGCAAAGTAATACATGGGTTGCCGCACCCTGCTGTGCTGACTGCATCGTAAGGACCATCGACATAAGCTGCACTTGAGCGTCGTCCGAGGTGACAATCACTAATAAAGGCGGTGTTGATACTTTAATATGACGCGTTTCTTCGGCAGAAGCAGAACCAATTGCTAAGAAAGTAACCGCCGCAGTAAGTGCAGTAATAAGAATTCGTTTCATAATTTCTCTCCGTTTGTTGCAAGGTTATCGGCTCTCAAGTTAGCCTACTTGGCGAACAGCCGCTACAGGGTTATTTTGATTGCCCTATTTTGAAATGTAGGACTAAAGGTATATTTGTACATAAAAAAATGATAATTTACAAAATATGTTTAGAAAAACTCAATAACATCATTAATCATATAATATTTATTATAATAATAACATGTTATAGTGATTCTGTTGTAATTATTTAACTAGCTACTATATTCAATTACCTACTAAGGATTAGCCAATGAGAAACCGTCAACACGCACGCGAAAACTGTTCATGCCAAGACGACGTGGCACCAACCAACGCCATTCAGTTTCCGCAGCTTAATCAACCTGCACCGGATTTTAATGCGCTTACTACTGACGGTAAGAAGTCATTGGACGATTATAAAGGTCAATGGTTGGTACTATTTTCTCATCCTGCAGACTTTACCCCAGTATGTACTACTGAATTTATCGCATTCGCCAATAAAGCGGTAGATTTCCGTGCTAAGAACTGTGAGTTATTGGGGTTATCTATTGATAGCGTGCACTCTCATATTGCTTGGATGCGTAATATCAAAGAAAACTTTGATGTAGAAATCACCTTCCCTATTATTGCTGATCTATCCATGCAGGTTGCTAAGGCTTATGGCATGATTCAGCCGGGCGCGAGTGATACTTCGGCAGTGCGAGCCACCTTTATTATTGATCCAGAAGGTGTGTTGCGGGCGATGGTCTATTATCCAATGAGCAATGGTCGATCTGTAGATGAATTCTTACGCTTACTTGATGCCTTACAAACCAGCGATGCCAACAAAGTTGCTACTCCAGAGAACTGGAAAGTGGGCGAACCAGTCATTGTACCGCCACCACGCACTGCTAAAGAAGCGGAAAGCCGTGCTGACGAAGGCTATGAGTATACCGATTGGTACTTTAGTCAAAAAACTCTGTAATGAATAGGTATGGTATTTCGATATAGTTTAAATATTCCGAGATAAAGCCAGTCAATAAAAAAGCCCCGCTACTGGATAAGTAGCGGGGCTTTTTATTTATGCGTTGTTCGCTAATCACTTACTAAGTTTATAATTATCACACTATCATTTAACAACTGATCTATGACCTAACAATAAGGCTGTTTTAGATAGGTAAAATGGTTAAGGGCAGCTCATAATATTTTACCGCCGTCTTATCGTCGTAATAAAGTCAGCCGATGTGATTATCGTCATAAAGAGTGTTAGTACGTCACAAAGACTGATCTTGCTTTAAAATAAGAGCGTACTTTGACCGTTAACATGCGTTATTAACCAAAATCAACGTTATCATTTGGCATCACTGTTGGCTTACCCGCTTCAACCCAAGCATCATAACCACCAGTAACAGAGACCACATTTTTATAGCCAAGCGCTTCTAAAGACTGAGCAGCTAGGGCGCCTCGTCCACTGGATTTGCAATATAATAAGATTGAAGTATCAGTACCATTAACAGCCGGCAGATCAGACACTACAAATTCCAGCATACCACGAGGCACCAATACCGCCCCTTCAATATGACCTGCAGCATATTCAGCAGGCTCTCGTACATCGATAATAACGTCGACTTTGTGGCAAGTAGCTTCTGCCTGCGTCACTGATACTTCTTTAATTTGTGCTTTTGCAGCAGCTACTAAGTCATGTGGAGTTTTCATAGTAATACCTTAAAATATAGCAGGCAGGTAATAACCAGCTAGGTGGCAGCTTCATGCCCAAATGGTTAAAGATATCTATTCAGATACCTTAAAAAGCTAAATATAATACTTCAGAACCAGTACACTATACCAAAGTACAATATGTTATTTGCTAAAAGATGTCTACAAAGTTTCATTTACTTTAATATATATAATCTCTCATTATTGATAAGACAAAGTCTACTAATAAGAAAAGGACCCGATAATAGCTATCAGGTCCTTTTTTTACGACAAAATATAAGGCTAACGGGTTATTCAGCTGCAATGACCGTCACTTCTACTAACAGCTCAGGACGTGCTAGAGCGGACTCACCACAAGCACGAGCGGGCGGCTGAATGCCTTCAAACCACTTATCCCATACTTCATTCATCGCGGCAAAATCTGACATGCTTTTTACCCAGACCGTAGCTGATAGCATTTTTGATTTATCACTACCGACTTCTTCAAGCAAACTTTGAACTTTCTCTAGGCAAGTTAACGTTTGCGCTTTGATATCGTCTTCAGCATTGCCTACTTGACCTGATAAATAAATGGTCTGGTTATGAATGACAATTTTGCTCATACGTTGACTGCTGTGCAGCTTTTGCATTACGGTTTGTCCTTATTATTTTGGCGTTACTGTATTAACGTTTAGGTAATGAACTACCCACTACCTAAGAGGTAGGGGTTTCTTGGGTAATACCCATACTTAGTACGATGTTCTGCACCAGCGGTTAAGTAAATTTACCAAGCTAACACCCTTGAACCAAGGGTTTTTTTGAGCGTTTGCAAGCATCGCAACCCTTCATTTAGGATATTGATGCTGGCGTTAATGTCGCGGTGATGTTGGGTCAGGCAAATTTTGCACACCCACGCTCTATCACTTAGCTTAAGCTCACCTTTGCCAAGGATATGACCACAGCAAGAGCAGGTTTTAGACGAAGGATACCATCTATCAACCTTGATAACGGTCTTGCCGTACCAGTCCGCTTTATAGGTCAGCATATTAGTAAAGGTTGACCATGAGCTGTCAGCGATTGCTTTAGCAAGCTTATGGTTTTTGAGCAACCCTTTGACGTTCAAATCCTCAATCGCAATAATGTCGTGGTTTTTGACGATATTGAATGAGGTTTTATGTAAGAAGTCAGTGCGGGTGTTTCTGATCCGCTCATGAATTTTAGCGACGTTGGTATTCTGCTTTTGGTAATTGCAACTTTCGGATAATTTACGATTGGCAGCCTTTGCCACCCGCGCCCGCTTGGATAAAATACGTTGCGCCTTGGCAAGCTTGCCTTGAAGTCTCGCTAGAAACTTAGGATTAGCAATTTTTGTGCCGTCCGATAAGACGATAAAGTCTGTTAATCCTAAATCAATACCGATATTTGATTGGGTTTTAGGTAGATCGACGGCTACCGTTTCAACCAAAATACTGACAAAGTATTTACCAGTCGCGGTCTTGGTAATGGTGGCGCTTTTAACCAGCCCTGTAGTTTTTCTATCAATATTTGCTTTGATGTGACCAATTTTTGGCAACTTAATACGGTTCAAGCCAACCGCAATCGTGCCTTTTTGATTGTTGGTGGTATAACTGTCTTTTTTACCTTTGTGTTTGAAGTTTGGGAAGCCGAAAGTAGGTGATTTGAAGAAGCTTTGGAAGGCTCTTTGCAGGTTGATTTGCACATTGGCCAATGCCAAGCTATCCACTTCTTTCAACCATTCAAACTCTTTTTTATACTGAGCGGGTGTGTTTTTTAAGCTTTCTTTATGTAATTTATAGTGATTAATCTTATCAGCAAGCATTCTATTCCATATAAAACGAGCGCAGCCGAATGACTTAGCAAAGTACACTTGCTGGTCATCAGTCGGGTACAGCCTGAATTTGTAGGCTTTAAGAATGGGTTTACTCATTTTGAACCTTGCTCAGTAATATATTTTTTAATAACCTCTAGTGGTGCACCGCCTGTCGTAATCAAACAAAAAGACTGCGCCCAAAACTTATCTTTCCAGAGTTTTTGTCTGATCTGAGGAAATTCTTTTTTAAGTAGTCGGCTGCTTGCTGATTTGTAGCTGTTAATAAACTTGCTTATCTCGGTTTTCGGGTGCGCTTTGAATAAAATATGCACATGGTCTTTATCGTGATTCCATTCAATACACTCAATCTTATAATTAGGGGAAATAGCATCAAAAATAGCGTTGGCTCTATTTGACACCTCGTCATCAAATACCTCTCTTCGATACTTAGTAACCAGTATTAAGTGGTAGCTGAGCAAAAAGACTGAATGAGAATTTGTGTCTAAGACCATCTTATTGCAATATCTTTGTCTTTTTAGACTGAGTTGATATTACCATAGTGATTTATGTCGTCATAGTCAATAATGCATTCATCCCGCTACTTTAGAAGTAGGGGATTTCTGCGGAACTTTTGTTAAAAGTTTAAATAAGTAACCGCTTATTTAGAAAAACGCTGGGCGTTAAATGGTGCAACATCGACCGTTGATGGCTTATTATGAATCAGCTCTTCAACCAGACGCCCAGTAATCGGCCCTAAGGTAAAGCCTTGATGGCTGTGACCAAAGGCAAACCATAATTTGTCATGCTTGCCAGCTGGGCCAATGACCGGCTTCATATCTGGCATACATGGACGTGATCCTGCCCATGCTTCAGATTCTACTGCTTCCTCTAATGGTAATATTTTTTTGGCGAGCTTCAGTACAGTTTTTAGCTGTCCGAAATTCTTTGGCGCATCCATGGTAGTCATCTCAGCACCGGTAGTGATGCGGATACCTTGCTGCATTGGCCCCATGACAAAGCCTTTATCCATGTCAAACATACTGTGATTGATAGTGTTTTTGCCGGTAATTTTAAAGTGCTGATGATAACCGCGCATTGGGAATAGTGGCAGGTCATATCCTAACGGTTTAATTAACTCGTTAGACCAAGGTCCAGCAGCTATAACCAAATCATCGCTATAATAAGTGTCACTATCGGTGATTACTTTCCAACCATCTCCATCAGGAGTAATCGCTTTCACATTGCTTTCTTTTATCTCACCGCCCATCTCTTGAAAACTCTTAGCATACGCTTTGACCAAGGCACTTGGGTTGGATACTTGCCATGAGTTTAGCCAGTGAATTGCGCCAACAAAACCATCAAAATTAGCATTAGGCTCAATCACTTTTAATTCAGCAATGGTCAATACTTTATGTTCGACCCCTTGCTCGCGATCACTAATAGCGGCAGCGGCAGCCGTTTTCAGAGTCTCTTCAGAACGATGTAGTTGCAGCCAGCCATCGCGTCTAATCAGCTCATCAGCGTTTGAAGCAGTAATCATAGTCTGATGCTCGCTAGTACAATGCGCAATCAGGGTTTGCCACTCTGCTTCTATTTTTTTGACCGATGCCGGCGTAGAATACTTCCAATACTGTAGTAGCGCTTGATGATAACGTAGAATAGCTGGTATTCGATAACGAATATCAGTACCACGATTGGGCATGACTCTAACCAATGCTGTTAGCTGTCGAGGGAAAGGATGGGTATGAATGGCTTCGCGCTGGATCAATCCCGCATTACCGTATGAGGTCTCGAGTCCCGGTAACTTTCTGTCTAGCAGTAGAACTTTGGAGTTGTTTTTTTGTAGATGCCAAGCAGTCGATGTACCGACCATACCCGCACCAATAACAATAGCTTCGTAGCGCATAGCATAACCTTTTTTGATATGGATATAGAACCTTGAATATTAAGGCCATAGTAACGCCATTATGACAAATATTAAACTACTATCTAACAGATTTTTTTGTTATCCATTACTTTTAGTTATGATAAATTCATGAAAGGAAATTAGAAGGAATAGTGTAGAAAATTACATTTGATAACCTTACCGTAACGCAAGACCAAACCGCTTAACAATGATCTGGTTTTACTTTAAGTTGCTGATTTATTTTAAAGGATGGTTCTATATTGCCTGCAATAAATCACATTCCACCTTACACGCCTACGCTTCCTCAATTTTATATCTTTCTATATCGAGCGTAATGTACACTTATAGTCAATTCAAAATAAAAGTGTTATGACAAGGATTAATATCATAAAACAATTTAGATAAGTCGTTTTCCATCCATCCTTGGCGTAGAAACTT
>NZ_JAXCIB010000026.1:0-10721 GCF_035984995.1 Psychrobacter sp. PL15 | reverse complement strand
CCAGTTGGTGGTGCGGTACTTCTTCTTGTCGGCGGCAGGAATATGTGGTTTCATCTCTTTATAATATCAAATATAAGTGCTTATGCAACAAGGCCGATAAATGGTGCTTTGTTTCCTGCATTAGCAATTGTTTACTTAAATTTGCTCGAAGGATATAAAAATGGATTATCTATAATTCTATTTACTATATTTTTTTACTTAGTTTTTCTATTGGCTTTTAATGGCTCACTATTTTTTACTTATGCATTTTTCTCAACATGGGTTCATGTTTAAATTTTAAAAGGTAGTTGATTCTAAAACTACGAAATAACTTGTATCATAGCTTTTTATTTCTCTATGCCAACACTAAAGTCAACGTTGGTGGCACTACCACCTGTTTTAGGTACGAAAGGAAGTATAGCGAACAAATTGAGCCAAGCATATATAGATAGAGCTTTAGAAGATTTTAAAAAGGAAAATAAATGAAAAATAAATTTTTCATTTTAATCGCTATTATCTTGATTTCTGCTTTGTTTTTTTTATGGATGGCAATTATACAATGCTTATAATTTATGATTATTCATGATTTAAAACAACTAAAAAAATAGAAGGTACAGTGTAAAAATTAAGAAAATAATGTTAAATATATTTTTTATGCTATTGTTTTTTTAGTTGTTTTTCTAGCGTACGACTTTTATAAAGGCTTTCAAATAGGTATGGGAGTTTAACGCCTATAATAGTTGAAAATTGTTATATTTAAAAAGAAACGAAAAAGCTACGACTCTTAATGAATCGTAGCTTTTTCGTTTCTCCACGCCAACAGTCAAATTAATATTGATGTCATCAGCAGGGCCAATGAAGAGCTTGGGGCGCAGGTTGAGATTACCCAAGCCTTTGATCAAGAGCGTCGTAAGGTTAAGACGGATATTAATACGAAAGAGAAGGATTTAAGAGACGAAGCACAAGAAGCTCGTGATATTGGAAACTTTCCACTTGCGGTAGAAAAAGAAAATGCTGCGAACAAAGTCAAAAATCAAGGTCTGCTCTTTGATGGTATAACGGGTGCTATTTATGGACCGAACAGCAATGGCATTACAGGCTACGTTGCAAAAGCTGCTAGTCCATTTGTAGCGAATCAAATTGGAGATTATTATAAGGATAATAAAGTATTTAATGAGGTTGATGGTGGTAATCGACTAGAAACGAATAGCCCTGCTCACATTCTTGCTCAAAGTATATTGGGAGCGGCAGTAAGCTATGCAACAGGTAACGATGCATTGACGGGTGGTATTTCAGCAGGCGCAGGAGAAGCCTCAGCACCTCTGATCTCTAAGTTCTTATATGGTACTTCTGATTTTTCTGATTTAACGGCTGATCAAAAGGATACCGTTAGTGCAATTACTAGTGCTCTTGGTGTTGGTATTGGTGCGACAACAGGTAGTGCCAATGACGCAGCCAATGCTGCTGAAACAAACAAGGTGGCGGTTGAAGATAACTGGGCAGCAGAAGGCCATTTCTCAACAACAGCAGCAGTGATGTATTTAGGTGGTTTTCCTCCAAAAGTAGCCGAAGCGATAGGTTATGCCGCATGGGGACCTGATACTGATACTCGTAATGCAATTACATTTTATAATGTAGCTGGAGACAGAAATGTCACTGCTCAAAGAGAAATACATTTACTTGATAGTATGACGAACTTGAATGATATAGCTCAGCAGAGAACAGACATTGAAACATTCTTAGTTCCGATATTAAGAGAGATATACTTAAATCCAGCGAGAGCTTCTGAAATATTGAAAAACCCTAATGTGCAGAATGCCTTACACTCTTACGGAGATTCCTTTGCTCATGTAAGAGCAGACGGTACTCACTATGCTCCGTGGCAAGGTCATTTAGAAGATATGGAAAATCCTGATCAACCCAATAGTAATCCTCAGGCATATAAAAATTATGTTGAAGGTTTACAAAAGCTTGTAAATCGTGCAACGAGGCAGAACATTAATGGTAGTGCAATTAATCGTATAGCTAATGAAGTTGTAAGAGTAAATGGTGAAAACGATCAAATATCTACTATTCAGAACATTGTTAACGATAATTCTTCAGGTAGAAACAACATAAAAGCTGAATCAGCAATTCCAGGTTGCAGATTAAATCAAAAGTGTGCCATAAGTGGATCTTTAGTTGATCCCCAACTCAATTTAATACTTAATGGAATACCGAAGCCTAAACCAAAGCCTATTCCTAAAGGGTATATTCCTATGAGAGATAGATAATAGTTGTAAGGTGTAATTATTTAAGTGTAAAACTATACATTAATAAAGCATAAGGAGTACTACTATTGAATAAGATAACGCTTTCGTTAACAATTCTAATATTAACTATAAAAATAGTAGAGAGTGTAGCTATGACTCCTACCTTAGTAACAAAAGCTTTGATAATTAGCGACTGTCAGATTCCTGATTCTGGTATAGATATAGGGTTATCTAAAGAAATAAGTATTCAAGAGCTTGTAGATATGAAACAAAAAGTTCTAAATGGTGAACTACAAGAGGCAAATGCTCTATATAGCTATTTGAGAGATGATTATTCTGATATGGCTATCTGTTGGCTAAAGCTAGCAGCTAATGAAAATAATGCTTATGCTCAGAATACTTTAGCTGAGAATTATCTCATAGGGCAGTATTTAGAAAAAGATATTAATAAAGCCATTTATTGGTACGAACAAGCTGCACAGGGTAAAGAGTCGTATGATTACTCTAAGATAAGTTTGGGTGATATATACTCTAACGGTCAATATATTGCTAAAAATGATAAAAAAGCAATGTTTTGGTATACAAAGGCTACTCAAGGAGATAAAGAGAGCCCAACTTATGGTAATGCTTTATACAAAGTGGCATATGCTAATCAATATGGTGTTGGAGTTGCAAAGAATGAAGATAAAGCTTTAGAAATCTACAATGAAATTCTTGATTTACCTCTAAATATTGCTAGAGATGATGTTAAATACCTAGCAAATGCCAACATGTATGAAACAGGTCTTGGCGTCAGGAAGGATATTAAAGAAGCAGCAGACTATTATTTTTATGCGGCAATAGACGGTGATAAATCTGCTCAATTCAAGATGAATGAGTTGTACCGAGAAGGCAAAGGTGTTCCGCAAGACAGTGATATGGCAAATGGTTGGCTTGAAATCTCTCAGCTGACTCCAGAACAATTATCAGTCAGTATTTATGAGTAGAATAATATGAAATCTGTTATTAAAAAGATATTTGTTTGGATACCAATTGCTATTGTAACTTTAGTAGTGTTGTCCATTGGCATCACTTATGCAAAAGCTCAGACCTATCACTGGATCATTGCTCCATTCTCAGGTGGTGGCAGCGAACCCTATATTTTTTATTGGGACAAGAACTCTACTAAACCTGAAAATAGCGAAGGTAAAGCTTATGCCCAATTTAAAATGGCATTTGGCACACCGCCTAATAAAATAGAGAAAATGTATTTTTTAACTTACACTGAGTACGACTGTAATAGCAGCACTATGAATCTTAAAACAGAGCTGTACGCTGTAGGTGTTGCTCTTCCCTTACGTACATCTACTGACACTAAAGAACACAAAGAAGGTAATATCTTAGGATTAGACTATTTGTACGATAAGCTTTGTAAAAAATAGATTAAAACAAATATTTAATAAAGTTCAATACTACTTTTCTAGTTTTATAACGCACAATTAATATGTTTAATAATTATCCAAAAGCTACGACTCTCAACGAATCGTAGCTTTTTTATGTCCATATGCCAACAGCCACATCAATGTTGGTGGAACCATCACCTTAGACATTGGCAGAGATGTCAACATCAAAGGCGGCGTCCTCAATACCGACAAAGCACAAGGCATCATCCGTGGTAACGTCAATACCGAATCGCTACAAGATACGGCCACCTATGATAGTAATCAGAAGAACATGGGCTTTAACCTTGATGTCGATCTAAAAGGCGCAGGCTCAAGCCTATCTCTCAATGGCGCTAAAACCAATATCAATGCAGACTCTAAGATGGTCGGTCAGCAAACAGGTCTCTTCGCCAACGAAGCCGACTTAGTTGTTGAAGACAAAGGCAACTTTAAAGGCGCGGTCTTCCTCACCTCAGAGGAAGCACAAGCCAATCGCAAGAGCAATATTGTCTTCAAACAAGGCGTCACCTCAACCGACATCGTAAACACCACAAGCTATGAGGGTGATGCGATCTCTGTTGGTCTCAGTGTTGGTAAGATCAAAGATAAACCACAAGCCACCATGAATGGTCTCGGCTATGGCACCGATGGCGATAGTGATAGCAGTATCACCAAAGGCGGTGTGAGTGGCTTTAATGATCCACAAGGTAATCTGACTACAGAGAACCGTGAAGCTCTTGGCGGCAAGCTTGAGAACAACTTCAATGCCAATGCTGTGTTAAAAGACCTCAACGTACAAGTTGAAATCACCAAAGAATTCCGTAAAGAAAGCTTTCAAGCCATTAACGACTACACTGGCACTCGCCAAGTTGACTTACTCAAGCAGCTTGAAACCGCTAGTGACGAGCAAAAGACAGCCATTTATAATGAAATCTACAAACTACAGTACCAAAAGCGTTTATTACAAACCTTAGTAGGGGTGCTAGCAGGATTACCTGAACCTGCCATCACTCAAGGTAGCTTACAACTGGCAGCTACCAAAATGCGTAAAGAGAGCTTGGACAATTCAAGACAGTCACCAGGCGTGGTATATACTGATGAAAACGGCAATAGCCAAGTTACCAGTAACGTTTCCTACGACAGTGGCTATTTTGATGGAGTGAAGCTAGGTGGTACACGCTTATCTACCGATGTAATTTGTGGTGAGGATAATAGACGTTGTAAAAATGATGGTAATGGTAATTTAATTACAGATAAAAATGGTGACTACACTTTCACTGGACAGGGTGACATAGAAACCTATCAAGATTTAATGCAATCAGATGAATTTAAAAAACAAATTGGTGCTACGGGTGGAGCGCAAATGCATCAAGGCACCTTATTTGGCTTTGAATACAAGCCTGGCGGACTTATCGATATGAATATTGAGGGCTTCGCGGGTCCGCATGATTTGGCTGGTGGTCAAGGGCGAGGCTATTATGGCGATGATGGCAATACGAAGCCTGGTGATAAGCCATTTCAAGGAGTGGTCACAGGCGCTGCCATTCCAGCTGTCGCCCCATTTGCACTAGCTGACTTAATCTCACCCGATATAATGATTATGCTATTAAAACTAGGAGGTAACTGATTATGAGGATTATCTATTTATCAATATTTGCAGTTTTACTAAGCGCTTGCTCCGCCTTTTATGTAGTACCTGGTTATGATCCCTATGTGTCTTTATCACCACCTTATATACAACACTTTCAAAAGCCTGATACCATTGGTCATACCAACGTTGATAGGCGTTGGCAAGATTTTCAGAGCTGTGGGGTCAAAGCTTATCGTGATGGTAATTTAGATCTAAACACCAGATATCCAGGCATGACTAGTGCTCAAGTATCTAAACGTAGTGAGAAAATAAGATCATGTATGAAAAATAAAGGCTATATTTATTTGGGTGAAACAGAATGTGTCGATGGCAAGAATAATAAGTTAACGGGGCTGTGTAATTAGGAGGTAACTGATTATGAGAATTTTTTGTCTATCCATACTTGCAGTTATACTAAGCGCATGCTCAGCCTTTTACGTTGTTCCAGGCTACAATCCTTATGTTTCTTTAGATCCTCCAACAATACAACATTGGCAAAAACCAAATACCATTGGTCATACCAATGTAGATAAGCGTTGGCAAGATGCTCAAGAGTGTGGAGTTAAAAATTATGTAAATGGAACATTAGACTTAAGTGTTAGTTATCCTGGGATGACTACTGAACAAGTTAAACAGCGAAGCAAATCTATATCGACATGTATGGAAAATAAAGGCTATATTTATTTAAAGAACACAGAGTGTGTCGATGGCAAGAATAATAAGTTAACGGGATTGTGTAATTAGGAGGTAACTGATTATGAGAATGATATTTTTATTAATATTTGCAGTTTTACTAAGCGCCTGCTCAGCCTTTTACGTTGTTCCAGGATATAGCCCTTATGTCTCACTCAATCCTCCAACAATACAGCATTGGCAAAAGCCTAATACTATTGGTCGTACCAATGTAGATAAGCGTTGGCAAGATGCTAAAGAATGTGGTGTTAAAACTTATCGTGATGGTAATCTGGATTTAAGTGTACGCTATCCTGGTATGACTACTGAACAAATTAAACAGCGAAGTATAGCCATATCATCGTGTATGGAAAGTAAAGGCTATGTTTATATAAAGACTACAGAATGCGTCGATGGCAAGAATAACAAGCTGACTGGGTTGTGTAATTAGTCTTAGCCTATCTAAATCATTTAACATAGCGCAGGCATTTAGCTTGCGCTTATTTTTTTCTAGCGATCCAGTTGCCGCACCATTTGCACTAGCGGACTTGCTCTCGCCTGATATGATGGCAATACTCTTACAATTATCAGGAAATTAACCATGAGAATTTTTTGTTTATCCGTGCTTGCAGTATTACTAAGTGCTTGTGATACTTTCAATGTCGTCCCAGGCTATAATCCATATGTATCATTAGCACCACCTGTGATACAAGGCTGGCAAAAAGCAGATAACGTTGGTCGCACCAACGTTGATAAGCGTTGGCAAGATTTCCAGAGTTGTGGAGTAAAAAACTATAATAATGGAACATTGGACTTATCAGTTGAGTACTCAAACATGAGTACGGATGATGTAATAAAGCGTCGTAGGAGAATAGAGTCTTGTATGAAAAATAAAGGCTATATTTACCTTGGCAGTAAATGTGTTGATGGTAAAAATAATAAGCTAACGGGGCTGTGTAATTAGGAGGTAACTGATTATGAGAATTTTATATTTACTGATGTTGAGCGCTATATTAAGTGCTTGTAATACATTTAACGTTGTTCCTGGTTATAGTCCTTATGTATCATTGGCTCCTCTCCAAATACAAGGCTGGCAGAAATCAGATACTATTGGTCGTACTAACGTTGATCGACGTTGGCAAGACTTTCAAGATTGTGGGGTTAAAAAGTATTTTGATGGTAGTCTAGATTTAAATAATCGTTATCCAGGTATGACGAGTGAAGATGTCAGTAAGCGCAGTAAAGCTATTAGAAGTTGTATGAAAAACAAAGGCTATATCTACTTAGGTGAAACAGAATGTGTCGATGGCAAGAATAATAAGCTAACGGGTCTGTGTAATTAGCTTTAGCTTATCTAAATCATTTAACATAGCGCAGGCATTTAGCTTGCGCTTATTTTTTTAGCGCCATAACTCTATCTAATCCTGGTATCTTCAACGATAAAGAAGCCTCCTTAGCCAATGCCGCCAAACAGAACACCAATGATACTAATAAAGTAGGCGCTCTAGTCGTCATGAATCAGCCAACAGGTAAGTATGATGGCTGGTGGATACTATCGTCATTAACTTCAGAGTTAATGTATGCTGGATATGACAAGTTTAATGATACTTTAGGTGGCAGGCTGCCCTTAACTAATTCAGAAAAACTCAATCAAGATATCTACCTTGACGCTATGGAAAAAGGCTTACAGATAGATACCAGTAATCACAGTCGAGGTGGACTGACCGGTAGCGTTGCTCTAAAAGACTTAAATAACAATCAGAATATTACAAATATTCCTATTCGTCAGTCACGCTTTTATGGTACTGCCACTAACGTACAGGACTACGCTGATCAGCTTGCCAAAAATGGATATACTTATGTGGGTATAGACAAAGATGGTAATGAGGTTGTTTATCAAAGCGGTGCTTATTCTGCAGTACACAAAGCGGACTTTGTCGGTCGTCCTCCGATAATATTAGGCGGTAATCCTGCGACAGGGGGCGAGTGCTGGGCATGTTATTCACACAGTAGTTATTATGCGGAGATACCAGCAGAGTACCTAACGAATAATCAAGGTCAGTATATTAATAATGCAGGTAAAGTTGTTTCAGAAACACAGAAAGTAGAAAATCCACTTTATGTAGATTTTGTAGATAAATGGGGTACGCCAAAAGACAATATTAATCCATCAATTCCTGTTTTGGTTAAGCCTAAAAACCCTCAATTAGAAGGAGTTTATAATGAAGATGCTTTTTAATATCATAACAGTCGTTTTCTGCCTAAGTTTATCCGCTTGTAACTATGGTATCTTTGATTGGAATAACCAAAATATCGATAAAACTAGAGCTTATAAGTTGACGCAAAGCTGCCGTATAGAACAGCAAAACATTGCAAGGAATAGTTTAGGTACTAAATATAACGATGAGGTTGATATTGATATACTAAATAAGTGTATTGAAAACCATAACTACAAATTCAAATCCGACCCTAAATACAGGTAGGAATAAGGAGTTTGAATACAATGAAGAGCCTTATGACTATTAGTGCTTTATGCTTATTTCATACAGGCTGTCAATCTTGTCGCTTTCTTGACTGGAATTGTAGTGAGCCAAATCCCAAATGGTCTAACTCAGTTGACGAATGTCAATTAACCCAAAGACAGAAAGCTAAACAGATTTTAAAAGAAAAATATTCGGATGATATACAAAATAATATTAATTATCAATGTATAAAAAATACCAATTATCAGTATAAGTAGTAAGGTGGATTTCAATTAAAATGAAAAACATTATTAGTTCCATTATGGTATTGGTGTTTATTTCAGGTTGTGTATTTCCTGGGCCTAGTTGTGGCTATGACATCAATTGTAATAAAGATATCAGCAATACTGCGTGGTATAAGAAAAGAACATCATGCATTAATGAACAACAAAACATAGCCAAAAAATTATTGAAACAGAATTACAATGAAAAAATTGATAGTGAAATTTATAGCGAGTGTGTTAAAAATACGGACTATAAATTTAGGACCACAGGCTAATTACAATGAATATTAATCTTAGTGTTTTGACTCTCATTTGTATGTTTTTAATCAGCGGTTGCAGTTATGGAATATTCGACTGGAATCAAATTCATCTTGATGAAACACCTGGATATAAAAAACGTGCAGAGTGTACAAGCTCTCAACAAGCTATAGCTAGACAAGTACTTGGTTCTAGTTACAACTATGAGATAGAACAACATATTTTTAATAAATGTGGTTCTAATCCAAATTACAAGTTTAAGACTTCAAACTAAATTGCGGTCTTGATCAGACTTTATAAGCAGATTCATACTAATAGATTGAAGCCAATTAATGCTAAAGTCTCAATCAGAAGGAGTTTATGATGAAGATGCTTTTTAATATTATGACAGTCGTTTTCTGCTTAAGTCTGTCCGCTTGTAACTACGGTATCTTTGATTGGAATAATCAAAATATTGATAAGACTAGAGCTTATAAAGAAAAAAATGCTTGTGTTTCTTCTCAACAAAACATTGCAAGAACAATATTAGGTAGTAACTATAATAAGGCTGTTGATGATGACATTTATTACAAATGCTTAGAAACACCATCCTATAAGTTTAAATCCGATCCTAAGTATAGGTAGGAATAGGGAGTTTCAACATAATGAAAAGCCTTATGACTATTAGTGCTTTATGCTTATTTCTTACAGGTTACCAATCTTGTTGCTTTCTTGACTGGAATTGTAGTGAGCCAAATCCCAAATGGTCTAATTCAGTTGATGAATGCTAATTAACCCAAAGGCAAAAAGCTAAACAAATTTTATAAGGAAAATTCGTAATGAAAATAGTTAAGATCACACTCATCTTTTTAATGTTGAATATGAGTGGCTGTGTTTTAAATGATTATTACCAACAAGACTGTGCAATTAGTGGAGACTACTACAAGCAACTACCATCGGATGAACAAAAGCGTTTAAATAAGAAGTGTGGCGGCGCACCGCAATGGAAATTGGTGAAATCAGATAATAATTAAGGTGTTGATGAGACTACTAAAAATGCTCTACTTTTAGGGTTGTCAGCAGCTGCTGGTGCTATCGTAGGTGGAGACACGGCAGGTACAGCTAGTAGTGTGAATCAAACGCAGAATAATTATTTGACTCACATACAGGAAGCTGCAAGAGCGAAAGAGCTATCAGCTTGTAATACTAACGAATGTCGTAGAGCTGTTTTAGTGAAATATATCGATATAGATAAGGAGCAAAACGAAGAATTCAACGCAGCGTATAAAGGGTGCCGTAATGCTAATACAGATTCATGTAAAACGTTTGATTACCTCCATGTCACTCAACGGAGAGATTTAAATGCTAAGGCAGGTCAACACCTCATAAATGATCTTAAATCAGGTAACTTGAATAATAATTGGAATCAAGTATCAGATGACAAAAATATTTTCCATAACTTTGGTCCTGATGGTAAACCGAGAAAGTTACCTAATGGACAATATCAGTATAAAAAGTTTGTTAGCAAAGATGGACGGCTTGAAGTAATTGTTGATAGTGGCAAAGATGGGGTTCTCAAGCCTAATGAAATTAAATCGAGTAATATAGTAACCGATCCTACTAATGCAGGAAGTTATAATTATTATGCACCAAATAAACTATCTCATCTAACTTATGATGTTTCTCCATATATAGTCAATTTCCTTTAAAAATGTTATAAACTAAACCAACTAACCTATTACTATTATAAATACTCATGACTTATTCACTAGATTTTCGCAAAC
>NZ_JAXCIB010000025.1:0-11069 GCF_035984995.1 Psychrobacter sp. PL15 | reverse complement strand
TCAAAACTGTCGGTGCGACAGGGTTAGCTTAGTGAATTTGCCTAACCTCTGATACAGAATATCGTATCAAGTATGGGTATTACCTAAGAAACCGCCACCTCTATAGGTGGTCGGTAGTTCATCGGTCATTTGTTATTTATAATATAAATCGACTTGGTACTATACTTATGAACGACTCAGATAATAACACTGATGATAGGATCGGCTTATCTACAGCCACTCATACCAAACCTAGTGGTAATGCTCGTACCAGTGATGTCTGTGAGCGCTTCATCGATCGTGTTGATGACATTGATAATGACCGTAATCTTGATATTGATAACTTGAAAAGCTTGGATGAATTTAAAAAGTCATCCTCATACGAGCTTCTGAATGAAGAAGAGCTGCTACTGTTTACCAACCATGAACAAGAGGAACAAGAGCTCGATCCTAAAATACCGGAAACTATCAGCCTTGATATCACTTCTTCTGATAATGATAAAGCCATAGCAACAATGCTTCATACTTTAGTTGATGATAACGAGATCAAAAATTTACTAGTTGACGACCAACCTAAGTATGACAATAGCCACCTATTAACCAATGAGCCAATAGCTGACTCAAGTAATAAAGAGACAGGGACACTATTTGGTAAGCAAATTAGTAGTAGCAAGCTATTAATAGTGGGTATGGTCTCTGGGCTAATATTAAGCGCTGTTATTATATTGCTTCTCAATACCATAGGCATTTTATCTGTTGCCGAAGACCGTTTGGCTTATGATAACTCTAATACTATGCCAATTAGCGCACCAGCCGCTAATACCGAGCAATCGACTGGTATAGAGGAAAATAAGGTAGCAGCTTCGACTTCAGACACTCAAGTAATATCAGAGCCAGTACTCAATAAAAATTCATCAGTGAATACTGCTAGTGTGGACAATTATGTGAGCATTGATGATGCTGACAAATCTGACCTCACACCAAAACCAGTGTTAGCCGCATTAAACAAAGAAGAATCAAATATTACTTATGAGGATTTTAGGGAAGAGGCGCAGGACACTTTATACCGTGATGATAAAAATTAGAGTGAGCTTTGGCTAAAGCATGATCCACAACTACATGTTTGCATCGTACTTTAGTTCTAAAAAATCATAATGGCTGGGGCAAAAGTGGCTTTGTAAGTAATAAGTAAAAGGGAGTGCAATATTTATCACTGACTTATCGCTTAAATCCAGATTTTCATATAAATATCCAAGGAAGTTACTAAGTCTAGATAAGGCTACCTGTTAAATTATTCTTGCCCTGATCTGTATTGGTCATCCATCAAACTCAAGTCCTAATAATACCAATCAGATAAATTACTATCTATAGCATAAGCCTACAGCCCTACACAAAGTAGTGTAATGGACTGTTTCCCTTGAGGTGCACTCAAAAGAACCTACCATAAATAAAGCAAAAGATATCGTTGGGCCAGTGGCTGACAAGGCGGCTGACTTGACGGATGCGGCTGTTAAGAAAATCAAAGAGGCTCGTAAAGAAGACTAAACTATCAAGTCGCGTATAAAGTTTTGCAATTAGAGGTGGCTGGACAGAATCCACCCACCGATAGCGATTAGCATTAGCCCACCAAATATTTCAGTCTTATGACCGAGTAGTGAACCCAATACTTTCCCCAGCATGACGCCTAAAGTGACCATTATTGTAGTAGCCAGACCAATAAGACCCGCTGCCAGTAAAATACTGACCTCTATAAACGCTAGACTAACACCTATAGCCATTGCATCAATGCTGGTGCCGAATGCGGTTACAGCAAGTTTAAAGGAAGAGTGCCTTGACGGTACTTCTGCCTTTGCGCTACTTGGCTTCAAACCTTCATAAATCATATGCAGACCGAGAACGACGAGTATAGTGAACGCTATCCAATGATCCCATGCTTCGACAAAAGAAGCGTCTACCAAAGAAGCTGTTGAATGGCCGATGAACCAACCAATAATGGGCGTGATAGCTTCAATAGTACCAAAAATAAGGCCTATTCTTAAAGCTTCGGTGAAACGAGGATTTTTGAGGCTTGCGCCTTTACTAATTGCCACAGAGAAGGCATCAGTAGACATAGAGAGAGCAAGTAACAGAAGGGCTACAGGGTTCATTGTTATCTTCTCAGGTCGAGTATAGAGTCCACGACATACTCACACCCCCGACCTGCAGTGTGAATATATCGATGGTCTCGCCAACCGAGAGGTGTTCGTACCATGGCATATGGCCAAGCGTGTTGACACGAACTCTTTCGTAGAACGAAAGCAGGCTACTCCCCAAAGAATGCTCAGGTTAACACGCATATGTTACAAGTCAATAAGAAAGTATCTTATTAGACTACATATTTTTTTATGTAATATAATATAGAGGTAGCCTAAAACCAATTAAATATGAAGGATGAATAGAGACTGAATGTGAATAATACATAAGCAGGCAAGGACATAACTCGCTCAATGTTAGTAGATGGGAAGGAAGAAGTGTGGCCTGCTGTAAGCAATAATAGCGATGAGCTCGCTATGGTCACTGTTGACAACGATTTTATGGCTCGCATCATACCCTAATCAATGCTCACAGATTACAGTTCGACTACTCACTTGACCGCCAAATACAATTAATGGGCACAAAAAAAGCCTTATTTAGGCTTTAATTTCAAAAGTAGTTTCCGTTAGAAGGTATTAGATAAAATACTGCTATTAGTTGGCATCAGGTTAAGGATAATTATGACGGCAGCTGTCAGTCCAACAATCAAAACACAGGCTGCTATTGCTCGTAGTATAGATCTATCAATTTTTATAGATTACTCCTCAAGTCGTCTGTCATTAATTAACATCGTGTCACCTAATGGCTGAAATTTCAAATCAGCTTGAACAATCCCTTACAAGTATACTACTAAGTACATTTAGCAAAGCTAGCTATTTGAGATATGACTGCTAGCTATTTGAGATATGACTGTAAGTATTGCTGTTATTACATTTTTCGATCTGATCATGCCATCCATACAGGTATCACACTAAACAATTCCAGTAAAAGATAGACACATCATCATAACCTAGGTAAATTATCGTATTTCGATAATTAAGAGAATCTGCCGAGGAGAGTCAGTCGTGGCATATCATAATAGTCATAATATTGAAAGTAGGTCAGCATGGGCTGTTTTTCTTATTTTCCTTAGATTGGGTCTAACCTCATTTGGTGGTCCCGTCGCTCATTTGGGCTATTTTCGTGATGAATTTGTGATACGACGACAATGGCTAACTGAGAACAGCTATGCCGACTTAGTCGCACTTTGCCAGTTTTTACCAGGACCAGCAAGCAGTCAAGTCGGCATCGCCATAGGGCTATCTCGAGCAGGATATACTGGCGCTCTCGCTGCTTGGACTGGGTTTACCTTGCCCTCTGCCATAGCGCTTATCTTATTTGCTATGGGTATTACCAGTTATGGGGATATTATTCCACCTGGCGTACTGCAGGGTTTAAAAGTAGCAGCGGTGGCGGTGGTTGCACAAGCGGTATGGGGTATGGGTCGAAATCTCTGCACCGATGTTGCGCGAGTCTCTATCATGGCGCTGGCCGCTTGTTTTGTGCTGTTAGTACCCTCTGCATTAGGCCAAGTGATCGTCATTGCTATTGCTGCCATTATTGGACTGGTATTATTTAAACCTGAAAAGGTGATTGCTCATGACCCGCTTCCTATTACTGTCAGACGTCGGACTGGGGTTTTTTGGTTGTTCTTATTTTTCTCATTGCTAATTGGCTTGCCACTGCTGACTGCATTGTACCCAAGCCAAACCCTCTCTATGGTAGATACCTTCTTTCGTGCAGGATCATTAGTGTTTGGTGGTGGGCATGTGGTGTTACCCTTGTTACAAGCTGAGGTTATTCCGGCTGGTTGGCTCAGTAATGATACTTTCTTGGCAGGTTACGGGGCCACGCAAGCAGTTCCAGGGCCTTTATTCACCTTCTCTGCATTTCTTGGGGGTTCGATGAACCAAGCGCCCAGTGGCTGGTTGGGAGGTATGATTTGCTTAATAGCCATCTTTGCGCCATCCTTTTTGTTGGTTATGGGTGCCCTACCATTTTGGGAAGGTCTACGCCAAAATTTGCGGACACGAGCCGCCCTGTCTGGTGTTAATGCTGCAGTCGTCGGTTTGCTACTGGCAGCGCTTTATCAGCCTGTATGGACAAGCGCCATTGTTGAAGCAAAAGATTTTGGTTTAGCATTGGTTGCTCTAGTTGCCTTGATGTTCTGGAAATTACCTGCTTGGCTGGTGGTTATGAATTGCGGAGCCGCTGGATGGCTACTAACATTATGAGGTGACAATCGTTAGAAAAACTACAGCAAAGACATAGCATGGCACAAGGCTTATGATGATGAGCGTCCAGTCAGCTGCAACTGTTATAGAAAACTAAATACAAGAGAGTATTAACAGCCGAATATACACTATAGGTCGAACTCCTTGAGAGCTGTTAATCTCGAATAGACCACATAAGCTACTATAGACCAGACGAGACCCATAAGAGCACTGTGAAGGAGGCTGATACCATATCAGTGTTATATGAACTTCACTATAACCCAACCAATTGATAAATCTACTAATTAGTCATGATTTTCTAGGCCAACGATATGACCCCTTTACACACCACATTAGCTGTACTGGTTACCTTTATTTGGGGCGTGAACTTTACCTTTATTGCGTGGGGGCTTGAAAGCTTTCCACCGCTGATGCTTACAGCCTTGCGTTTTTTCTTTACCGCCGTGCCACTGGTTTTGTTTCTCAAGCCGCCCAAGTTTAACCGTACGTTATTTATCTATGCGATCGGTACCTTTGTTATGCAGTATGCCTTTGTATTCACCGCCATGCATTTGGGGGCGTCGGCAGGGTTGACCGCACTATTACTACAACTTCAGGTTTTTATCACCGTATTACTGGCGTATGTCATCTTGGGGGAGGCAATGAGTCGCATACAGGTCATTGGTATGTTGATCGGTATGTTGGGGCTGGGTGTGATCCTGCTAAACCTTGGCGGTGACATGCCTTTGGTTGGGTTTGTCTGTATTTTGATTGCGGCAATAGGCTGGAGCTTTGGCAACATTGCATCAAAGCAGGCGTCAACGCAAGCCGCTATAAAAGCTACTCAGCAGGGATCTGGCGTGTCTATTGTTTCGCCTACCACTGGGAAGAATAAGGCATCTGCGTTGTCTGCCCTAGCATTGGTGGTATGGGGTGGCTTGATCGCTTGTGTGATTTTGACCCTATCGTCCCTCATGTTTGAAACTGGCGCATGGCAGTTGGCGACGTTTATGGAGGCATCGCTCAAGTCTTGGTTGGCGCTTGGATTTATCGTGTACACCTCAACTCTTATTGGCTTTGGGCTGTGGGCGTATTTACTGAGTCAAAATACTGCCTCCAAGGTTATGCCGTTTGCGCTACTGGTGCCGATATTCGGTATGGCAACGTCAGTGCTGCTCACAGGGGAAGTGGTGACATGGTGGAAGATGCTAGCGATGGTGTTGATCTTATCAGGATTATTACTGGCAAATGTGAAGATGGGGCTGGGTAGAAAGCTCTGTTAATAACAGCACTGAGCAAGCTGACTCTGATCTAAAATCTGATCTAAAAGAAATACCGACAGCACAACAAATAGAAGCGTCTAATATTACTTATGAGTATTTCAGGGAAGAGGAAAATCGACGATAATGCAGATGACTTAGCTAAAGTGTGTTACACAGTATGGCGCGGTTGTAGCATCAGCCCTGAGGACAGAGTAAGCAAAGCACTGCTTTGCCCGTCCGCAAGACAAGAGCTATGCGCGCAGTTGGACAGGACTCTTTTTTGCTGCTATTTGGTCAAAACTATTCGCTTAGAATGATTAAACTAGATATTCTTGACTTACGACTATTTTTAGAGCGGCGACTAAAAAATAGTCGTTGTCAGTGTTATAGTCGAATGTTTAACACGCCCTAGTAAGTTATATCTTTTAAGCGTCCCTTTTAAAGGATTTAAAGTTTCTCAACTAACAGTGAGTAAATCAATGAGCCAAAAAAAACAAACCTATCAAATTAAAATTACTCTGCAATGGAGTAAACCTCCGATTTGGCGAAGAGTTCTGATTGACAGTCGTTACCATCTTGACGATTTGCACGTTATTATCCAAGAGGCTATGGGTTGGGACAACAGCCATTTGCACCAGTTTTATCATAAACAGTCTACCTATGTACAGTATAACCCTGAATTTGGTGAGCTATGGGAAGGACAAGAATATGAGATGGGCAAACCTATTTCCTTATTTTTAAAAGAGGAAAAAGACAAATTAATGTATGAATATGACATGGGTGATGGCTGGGTTCATATTATCGAACTTGAAAAGATATTACCCACAGATAAGAAGCTATCCCTGCCTATTTGCACTGCTGGTCGGCGTGCCTGTCCTCCTGAAGATATCGGAGGAATCGGTGGTTATGACTATCTGCAGCAGGTAATGGCAGACGAAACTCACGAAGATCATGCCAATATGCTAGATTGGCTTGGCTTAGACAGTGGTAGTGATTTTGACCCGGCAACCTTTAGCAAAGATGAGGTCAATGAACGTTTTGCTCGCTAATCTATCATTTTATGACTATTGCCAAAATCTGTGTACGTCGTAATAGCGCTATGCATTACTAATAGCAGAGCTGTTATGACGTACGCTAAATCAGTGAGTAATAGCTTTGATACTAGCGTATCTAGGCCTATTTTCCCCCTTCTTTTTGAAACTGCACTTCATATGTCAATCTAAGTAATAATAAAAATGCTAACTTAAAGTTAATTGAGAATGATTGAATTGATCACTGAGTGCCCACAACGCATTGGTGTTTTTTGCTAAACACTATGGTGATTTTTTAGAATAATTTCGGAGCTCATCTATAAAGTCTGCCCAATCCTGCATCATTTGCACTCTAGTATCTATTTCATCCAGTCTATTGTAAGCACCACCATGCGTGTCTTTTATTCTATGACCCAGCTGTAACTCTGTTACGATGTCCGAATAGCGTAATTCAGATTGTTCCATGAGTAAGGTTTTGGCTGATGCCCGAAATCCATGGGCACATTGCACATCCTTGTATCCAAGTCTATGAAATATCTGCACTAGTGTTGCTTTACTAATATAAGAATTCCTTGATGCGCGCATCGATGCAAATACATGCTCTTTATGACCTGTGACTGATTGCATTGCTCGTAAACGCGCAATTACCTGAGTGGCCAGTGGTACAACCAAGTGCGATACCATATCTTCACGACCTTCGCCTTTAGTAGGGGAGAACTCCCATAGTTTATTATCCCAATCTATATCCTGCCAGCGCATAGACCGCAAATCGATACTACGTACAAACACATAAGGGAGTAGATTCATTGCTTCTAACGTAATCTTGCTCGCGTTTTTGAATGCGGACATATCGTTTAATAGGGTCGCAAACTGGTCAGGTTTAGTAATGGCGGGTAAATGATTGCCTGAATTGGCAGGCGCAAGCTCACCGCGCGTATCAATAGCCACATTTTTATCACATAATCCTCGCGCTACAGCGAATGAAAATACTTTTTCAGTATAAAGTCGGGTACTTGCGCCAACGAAGGTCGCTTGGTTTTCATTATTTTGAATAGCTTCACACACATTCAGTATAATCTCGCTAGTAATATCATTCATTCTTAAGTCGCCAATTTCACGACACATATATCCTAGACACAAATCCCAAAATTTGAGGGTTGACGCACTGAACGAGATATTTTTAGATTTACCTTGATGGCGACTCGCTATCTTGTTATTTCTCCAGGCTTGCGCAACCTCAGCAAACGTGGCATTTTTTAGATGGGCGTATTTATTGACTTGTTCTTGTTGGTGTAGGGCCTTGGGATCAGTACCCTTTGAGACCAGGTTAAGTATGGACTCTGCTTTATACTTAACCTCATACAAACTAATCTCATCGATCTTGCCAAGCATCATTCTAGGTCGCTTACCGTCAATGTGTGGATGAGAATAACGAAGGTAGTATTCTTTTTTGCCATTTGGGTAGATACGAACACTTAAACCAGAGATGCCTGAAATACTGACTGAATAATCTTTATCTCGGAATTCAAGTTTATTGATATCATTTATACTGTTGACAGTCATTACGTATATCCATGGACGTTATAAGTGAGATGAATTAAGAATACTTATATATTAACTTGGGGTTGTGCTTGCCAAAATGATTATGATTTATGAAAAGCATTCTATATGTAAACTAAAAATATAATTGGACACTAATATGGACACTGTTTATGTGTCTATATCTGACAAACCTAATAAATAAAGGGTTTATAGAACGAATCATCCCCAAGGGTCACTTGGGGATGATTCTAGTATAGTGGAGAAAGAAGGAGCAAGCTATTTTTTTGTTGATATATATGGTGTTTGAAGGAATAAACTTCACATATATTAAAAGTAAGAATACTGTTTGCTACTGGCAATAGAGTCCTTCGGCATATTTGCACAAAAAACCATGCTCCTGTACTCGCACAGAATCATTTAATCAGGGTGATAGTACTGTTCTGTGCAAATTTAGCGGGTGGCGATTTTATGATATATTTTTAGTTCTAATTGTCTCTATTTTATCGAAACGCAATTGTGTACTAAGAATTATTTTGATCAAGATTTTAAGATCTCAAATAGAGCATCGAATGGAATGGCATGGCATGGCATGATGTGTCCTTAATGCCACCATTTGGATTGTTTTTTTAGGGGTGATAATCATCCTACCATAGGGGGTAACTTTCACTATTAAGTTAAACACACTAAACCTTACTTAACTTTTTAAACCATATTTACTTATGCTCGAATTAAAGTTCGGTAATACATAGAAAGGAGCAAGTAAGGTTATATCCTTTTGAAATATCACTTCCTATAGCAAACACAAAAAAAAGCAGATATCACAATCGATATCTGCTTTTTTATTTAAAAGCCATTATTCAAGGAACTATCAGCCCTGAGGCGTGATTAAGTATTTTTCACCAGTTGCTTGTTTACCATAAGCAGCGATTGACTGTAATTGCAAAGCTTCTTGTAGTGTCACTTCATGCGTATAGCTGCTTGCAAATGTGGTGGTGATTTCCTCCGCCACACGTTGACGCATCGACATGACCGTTTTGGTGCCCAGCTTGGTGAGCACATTGAATAATAAGAATCCATTGACACCCCAAGCAAAACCAAAGTTACGATTTAGGGTAATAGGGCCACGGTTCAATGCACCATAAATATACGCTTGTTTAAAAGTGTCTGAGCCGTAAACGCTGTATTCTTCTACATCACAGGTTATAGCCGCTTCCATACAATTTAGAATATCGCTGGATAATTGACCGCCACCAATGGGGTCGAATGAAATAGTGGCACCTGTTTCGATAATCGCTGCCGTTAAGTCTGCAATGAATGTATCGCTGCTTGAGTTGACCACATATTTTGCACCCATATCACGTAATAGTTTTTCTTGTTCTTTTTTACGTACGATATTGATCAAATCAATACCATCAGCCATACAAATACGGTTGAGCATTTGACCAAGGCTAGATGCTGCTGCCGCATGAATTATGGCTTTGTGACCATCAGCACGCATGGTTTCGACCATTGCTAGTGCGGTAAGTGGATTCACAAAAGACGAAGCAGCTTCTTTAGCTGACGTGCCTTCTTTTAACTCTAGGCAACTTTTTACATTGACACAGTGATATTGACGATAAGTACCGCCGCCAATCACAGCAACCATTTTACCCATTAGTGCTTGTGCGGCTGGTGATGAGCCTGCTGCGACAACGGTGCCAGCACCTTCGTTACCCACGGGTGTGTCTTTGCCAACACGCGTTTTAAGTGCTGGCATGAACTTAGCAGGAACATCAGCTGTAATGACAGGATTTTGGTCGGTGCCTGATTGTACGGCGGTTGACATGTCAGCGGCGCTAAACATCACCCCAAAGTCAGATGGATTCAATGGTGCTGCTTCAATGCGAACGACAACTTCATCGGCACTAGGTTGCGGCATCTTGATCTCTTGTAAGGTAAGCATTAATTTGTTGTTGTCACTGATCGTTGAAACCAGTTGGATATTTTTATCGGTCATAATTGTTGTTCCTATAGATAGTGAAAGGTGTTGCATTACCATTATTATGTTATGAGTCGTATTTTATTCTTAGCTGTCTTATCTAGACTGGGCGGACTGTATCTGAGTCTTCACATGTTGCATAAACTCAGGCATATTTGCCAAGCGATCTGCCTCTATTGTCTGGGCAATGTCAGATTGACTCATAGCGTCGTTCCATTCTTTCATGCCAGGTATCTCTGCCAGCACATCCCAGTCAAGTTGGGTTGTGGCAAAGGCGCTGACGATTGTGCTGACATAATGAACATAGATGTCAGCCATTGTGAACTGTTCGCCTGCAATCCAGGGTGAAAATTGACATAAGCGATTTAAGGCAGTAATACCGCGGATCAATACTTGGTGTACTTCTTCTTTGACGGCATCAGGAGCGTTGGTGCCTGAAAGCACATAAGGAATCAGTCGGCGGCTTGGCAATTCAAAATAAAGCTCTGATATTTTCATAATTTGACGGACAACCGCACGCTCTGTTGCAGATTCAGGATAGAGCGGTATGGCAGGGTAGGTCTCTTCAAGAAAGTCACAAATAACACTCGATTCTGAAATATTAAAGCCTTCGGGCGTTACGATAGCAGGTACTTTGCCAACAGGACTGACTGTCAGTAATTCGTCACTGCCGCCGTAAAGCAAGTTTTCTTGAAATGGCAATTCTTTATATAGAAGTACATATTTTACTATGTTGTAATAGTTGCTTGCGGCGAAGCCATGCAAAGTAATCATAAGTTAGTTGTCCATCGTTAATGTGAAGGTGGTTTTTATTTACAATGCTCAAGCTAAACACATTATTACTGTTTTTAATAGGGCTTAGATTAACACGTGAAGTGCAATTTCAAACAGCAGGTGAAAAAGAGGCCTAGATGCGCTAGCATCAAGGTTACTATCCACCGCCAAAGTGAGA
>NZ_JAXCIB010000024.1:0-11200 GCF_035984995.1 Psychrobacter sp. PL15 | reverse complement strand
ACTTTGGCGGTGGATAGTAACCTTGATGCTAGCGCATCTAGGCCTCTTTTTCACCTGCTGTTTGAAATTGCACTTCACGTGTTAATCTAAGAATATATTTATGATCATAATACTTGCTTATCATTCTACAGACTCTATTTCTGAGATAAATACCATGTGCTATGTATACGCTTCAAGATAATTATCATAAAAACCCTTGTTATAAGCATGGGTTTTATATGATAATACCAACAGTATCAGTTGCTTTAATAAATTTTGCCAACATAAGTTCGCCATACTTTCTATTAAGTAAATATTTAGTTACATAAAGTAATTTAAATTTATTTATTGTTAATCAGGTCATTATTGTATATATTCCTAATAAGTTCATAACTATCTGCCTCAATACTTATTGGCATGAATAATTAAAGACTAAAAATTTTAATAGATATTATCAAAAAGATAAAAACTATAATAAAACAGTGGTAATAAGACAGCGGATTGTCAGGTCCCATCGACTTTCCTGAATGAATATTATTATGTTCATACAATACACTTGATCGCAGCCATAATAATGAGCAATACTATGCAGTTATCTTGCTCTCTTTCAGACGATTAACCCCATTATTTTTAGATCGCAGTTTAGTGCTAAGCAGTTTATGGCTATTTTTATGAGTTATGAAGTTATAGAAAATGGCGTAAAACTTGGTTGATAGTTTTTGATTACTAATACTAGTTGGTCATTCTGCTTTAGCAGTCTATGAAATAAATCTCGTGATTTTACTATAGACACCCTATCGCACTGTGCGATGGACGCTAAACCACAATGACTTGTTAGATCCTAATTAGTAACTCTGTTTTTATTTCAGGCAAAAGGAGTTGTCCTATGGAGAACCACAACGATCCATCCGGTTATTGGCGCGCCAATATTCGTCTCATTATAGGTAGTCTAATCATATGGGCACTAGTTTCATATGGGTTTGCAATCTTGTTACGTCCATTATTATCAGGTATCGCCATAGGCGGTACTGATTTAGGCTTTTGGTTCGCTCAGCAAGGGTCCATCGCAGTCTTTATCATTTTAATTTTCTTCTACGCGTGGCGTATGAATAAACTAGATAAACAATATGGTGTAGACGAGGAATAGCCCTATGAGTCAATTTACAATTAATATTATTTTTGTGGGTCTATCCTTCGCTCTGTATTTCGGTATTGCGATTTGGGCGCGCGCTGGTACCACTAGCGAGTTCTATGTGGCTGGCGGCGGTGTGCATCCGGTAGTGAACGGTATGGCAACGGCTGCGGATTGGATGAGTGCCGCGTCATTTATCTCAATGGCAGGTCTAATTGCTGCTAGCGGTTATGGCGCATCAACTTACTTGATGGGTTGGACCGGTGGTTATGTTCTACTAGCTATGCTGTTAGCGCCTTATTTACGTAAGTTCGGTAAGTTTACAGTGCCTGACTTTATTGGTGACCGTTTTTATTCCAAGACTGCGGCTATGATTGCAGTCGTGTGTTTGATTGTCGCATCCACTACTTACGTTATCGGTCAGATGACTGGTGCTGGTGTTGCATTCTCACGCTTCTTAGAAGTTGAAAATACGACCGGACTGCTTATTGCTGCTGTCGTCGTATTTTTCTACGCCGTACTTGGCGGTATGAAAGGAATTACCTACACGCAGGTTGCGCAGTATGTGGTTCTAATGATTGCTTATACGATTCCTGCGGTCTTCATCTCACTTGAGTTGACTGGCAACCCAATTCCAGGCTTAGGCTTATTTTCAACCCATACTGAGTCAGGTTTACCGATATTAACCAAGCTTAATCAAGTGGTTACCGACTTGGGTTTTGCTTCTTATACGGCTGACGTACCTAACAAGCTCAACATGGTACTATTTACCTTATCACTTATGATTGGTACAGCCGGTCTACCGCACGTTATCATTCGCTTCTTCACAGTACCCAAGGTTGCGGATGCCCGCTGGACAGCCGGTTGGACACTCGTATTTATATCGCTACTATACTTCACTGCTCCAGCAGTAGGTGCTATGGCGCGTCTAAACTTAATCGATACTGTCTATCCACAAGGTGTTGACCAACCAGCGCTTACCTATGATCAGCGTCCGGATTGGATGAATACTTGGGAAGACACCGGTCTAATCAAGTACAACGATTTGAATAACGATGGTCGTATTCAGATGTATAGCGATAGCGGCCTTGGTGCAGCAGAGCTTGCATTAACTGCAGCTCAAGCTGATGGCGGCGATGTTGCTGCAGCGACTGCGGCAGTTGAAAAAGCACAAGCAGCGCATGACTTAGAGCTCGATGGACGCTTTACTGATGCGGGCTGGAAAGGTAATGAGTTAGACGTAAACGCTGATATCCTAGTATTGGCTAACCCCGAAATTGCACAGTTGCCAGGTTGGGTCATTGGACTTATCGCCGCAGGTGGTTTGGCAGCAGCGTTATCAACGGCAGCTGGCCTACTACTCGCAATTTCATCAGCGATCAGTCATGACTTGATTAAAAGAAACCTCAATCCAAACATCAGTGATAAAGACGAGCTAAAAGTGGCACGTATCACTATGGGTGTGGCGATTGTCGTTGCCACATGGTTGGGTATTAATCCACCAGGGTTTGCCGCCCAGGTGGTTGCATTAGCCTTTGGTATTGCAGGGGCATCACTGTTCCCTGTATTGATGATGGGTATTTTCTCTAAGCGTATTAACAATCTTGGCGCGATCGCTGGTATGTTAACGGGTCTGATTACTATCCTAGTTTATATCTTTGTTTTCAAAGGCTGGTTCTTTATCACTGGTACTGCCAACTTCCCTGATACTGAAGAATACTGGTTGTTTGGGATCTCGCCATTATCATTCGGCGCGGTTGGTGCGTTGCTTAACTTTATCGTCGCATTTATTGTCTCTTATTCTACTGCGCCACCACCGGCACATATCCAAGAGCTGGTGGAGAGCGTACGTTCTCCACGTGGTGCTGGCGGTGCGGTTGACCACTAAGCTGTTATTCACTAAGCTTAGCTGCTAAACACGTATCACTGGTAACACATCTATCACTCACAGGCAGCAGCTGCTTGTGAGTGATTTTTTTATCCCAAGGTTGTTATGAATAGATATTTATGACAAGCGATTATTTGGTTAACCCGTTTCTAAAAATTAAAGCAAACGAGAAAGACAACGGCCAGTACTATAATGAGTAGGCTTAGAAAGTCTGACCACGTTGGCTTATTTTTTGATATTGGTATTAAATGCGCTGATTGCGTTAAGGAAAAGTCTTATGCTTTTTGAGTTTATCGCTACCATTGCCGCCGGATTCGGCCTAGCTGGGGTAGCACTCGTCATAACTCACCTCAGCAAACTGGCAGGTAAAAAGGCACCTAAGTGGCTTATCCCATTATTTGGTGCGGCTGGCATCTTTGGTTTTCAAATACACCAAGAGTACAACTGGTACAGTCAGCAAGTGGCTCAGCTTCCTGAAGGCATGACGGTCATTAAGACCATTGAAAAGAGTATCTGGTTTCGCCCGTGGTCCTATGTCAAACCACAAACAGTACGCTTCATAGCCGCAGACAGTGGTCATGCAAGTGCTCAAGTAGACGACCAAGATATATATTTGGTTAACTTGTATTTATTTGAAAGACGCATGAGTGTTCAGCAAATCCTACAAGTTATTGATTGTGTGGCGCCAGCGCGCGCAGACTATATTATACCCGCGAAAGACAGTAAGCTAACCATTAATGAATACGTTGAACAGACCACTAAATGGCGTGCTTTAGCACAAGGTGATCCATTATTTATTAGTGTATGTTCAAACAACCGCTAAACGATATGCTTATAGGCATCACTATAAACAGCGATAGATCACTTGTGTGCATACTTAGTGATGCTGGTATAGGCATGTTTCGAGCTCGCCCCTAACAATAAACCGGCGCATAGACCGCCAAAGTGCGCCGCAAATGAGATACCCTGTTGCGGAATCAAACCTTGCTTGATAGTGAGCCAATACCCTGTTCCCATTACAATACAAGCAATCAGATAGCCCCAACGCCTCGCAAACACGGCTCCTCCTATCATATAGCCGAGCATCGCAAAACACAGCCCTGACGCACCAATATGAATTGATAACGGTGAGCCTATCAGCCAAGTCATCACCCCTGAAGCGACAATGAGCTTGAGGATAGTCCGATAAGCATTATTTTCAAACAAACCAAACAAAAACAAAATCTGTAACAATACTAAGGTATTGCCTAATAAGTGGGCAAAGTTACCGTGCATAGTCCATGAAGTGAACACACCGATAATGCTGCGTAAATCTAGGGTGCGGGGTACGATACCAAAAATATTCCAAAGGCCAAATAGTATTGCTTTATTAAAAATAAACAGGCCCCACATTGGTATCAGCACCAAAATATATAAGCCAATAACCTGCTTCAATCGCGCCATAATCAGTGTTAGTAATTGCTGCCAGTTCATATTCCGCTACCCTCTTATGTCTCAATCAAACCAAATACGTTACGTACTTTATGTCAAAGATCAATTTTACTATGAAATAGAATAATCCAAACGTATCAGGTTAATTACACTAGAAATATTGTAACGATCAAGATATCCGTTAATTATTCACTGAAAAAAGTGACTTTTGGACTGGGATAAAATTTAGTAATGAGGCGTCCTTGCTAAAACTTAAATACCTACTGCCATTTAATAAAGAGGCTGAATGATAGGGGACTAAGGCCGTAGGAATAAAACTGCGCGCGGCATTAATATGCTGAATTGAATCATCGAAAAAGATATGTGGCGCGAAGGTTTTGAGTACTGACGTTTTTTCAAGACCACCCAAAAAAAACGCCATATCGACATCTACTCCCCACTCCCGTAGCGTCTTAATCGCTCGCAAGTCAGCTGGCGCATTACGCGCAGTGACCAATGCAATACTGATAGGACATTGATTGATACCCACTGGTAATCGTTCTTGTAGTTTTGACAGCTTAATTAACAGCTCAGCATATGGCCCTTTTTCTATTGGCAAATCTCGCATCTGCGCTTCACGCTCATGAAAAGCACGCAGCCCCTTTTGTTTATACAAAAGCTCTCCAGAATCATCAAACAATACCGCATCACCATCAAAGGCAATGCGCAGCTGCTCAGTATCCAGCTCATACGTATTCACAGGGGTAGCGTCCAATATGGCACAAGCACAAATTTTTGCATCTGCTACCTGTTGTGCATCATCACGGTTGGTGGTCAAAAACAAGTCAACATTAAAATCATTGATATAAGGCGCTATTGGACTGCCTGAGATAAAGGCTGAGCGTGAAATATTAAGCTTGTGGTTACGAATGGCGTTTAGTACTTGAATACCCGTATCAGGGCTACTCTTTGAGACGATAACGACTTCAACCAAAGGCGTTTCAATATCTGATTCTGATCCAACACCTTGATTACAGTAATTGTTTAGATTAAGTAGCGCCTTGATCAAAGGGTAGCCGGCACCAATACTCAGCGGTTCGTCTTCACGATCCACCATATAGTCCCGAAATTCTTTGATAGCTCTATTAGCAGGATGCTGTTGCAACAGTTGCAATAGATAATTCTCGGATTCTGATAAATCAAAAAGTGCCGTTGCGGAAATTGCGACTATTAAAGTATTACTAAAATCGACTGCCATAACTTTTCTACTTATATATGCTGATATGAAATACTATTTATATGTCAATAATACAGGAATAAAGTCTATTGAGTTTACTACATCTATCAGCCTTTAAAATTAGGAGAAAAGTTATGATAAGGTCATCGCTCTATCAAAGTCTTGGACCTATAAGATCAAACCTATAGTGCTGCTCGCATAAAAAAACCATATTGTCATTACAACAATATGGTGAGAAGAACTAACGATAATCCTCTGACGCTCATAACTTTAATAATAGCTTGTTTATTTAGCTGTCATGAACAACTCTCAACTTAATAACACTAAAGATATGGCTGGGAAGGATACCAAAACAATCAATCGAATCAAATCAGAGACAATAAAGGGCGCTACCCCGCGAAACATATCCGCAAGCTTGATGTGCGGGGCTACCGCTTTAATCACAAAGATATTCATGCCCATGGGCGGGGTAATGAGCCCAAGCTCTACAGTTAATACCGCAATGATACCAAACCAAACGGGATCAAAACCTAATGCTAGAATAATAGGATATACCACAGGAATGGTGATCACCAACATCGCTAGGGCATCCATAAACAACCCAAGCAAAAAGTACATGATCAGGATGCAGATTAACACCACCATTGGACTAACGTCTAAACCACCAATCCACGCTGCTAGGGTATTAGACATTTGTGATACAGAGATAAAGTAGCCGAGCGCTTCTGCCCCTAATAGCATAAAGAATACCACCGCAGATAACGCTAAGGTCTCAATTAAGGAACGCTTTAACCCATCGAGTCTCATGCCTTTGACAGCAGCATAGCCCCAAGAAGCAAAGGCTCCTACTGCTGCCCCTTCAGTGGGGGTAAATAAGCCAAAGAAAATACCGGCGATAATAATAATGAAAATAAAGCTAAAAGGGATAAGACCAGTCAGAGACACTATCTTAGCTTTCCATGGGGTTCGCTCGCCGCGTGGTGCGAGATGCGGCTTCCAGCGCACCATGATCATCACAGTAATCGAATACATAACCATGCCTAGCACACCCGGCAAAAACCCAGCAATAAACATATCGCCAACCGATTGTTGGGTCAAAATGGCATAAACCAGCAGCGCGATACTGGGTGGAATCATAATCCCTAAGGTCCCACCAGCGGCTAAAACCCCACAGGCAAAACCCGGCTGATAACCGTATTTTTCCATTTGTGGCAATGCCACTCGAGCCATCGTAGACGCAGTCGCTAACGATGATCCGGAAATAGAGGCAAAGATACCTGATGAGCCAATACCCGCAATCCCAAGGCTGCCTCTAACACCACCAAAGATAGTACGAGTGGATTCAAAGAGCTTACTTGCCATACCAGAATGCGTAGCAAACACCCCCATTAATATGAATAGAGGAATGGCACTAAAATCATATTTTGCTAAGACATCTACTGGAACGTCTTTTAACATCTGTAGGGCGTTGCTAGGAGCAGTTACTGCCCCAAAACCTACTAGCCCTACGCCTAACATTGCCAAAGCAACCGGCACCCTGCCGATGACTAGTAAAATCATACACACTAAACCGATAGCACCAATAATTTCTGGACTCATGCGCCTGTCTCCTCGGCGTCAAAGAACTCGCCCGTTTTGAAAATATTGATAGATTCGATAAGGGCGCGAATAGCAAGTAAGGCACTTAAGAATGAACTCAAGCCATAAATGGGCATCATTGAAATTCTAAGATCTTGAGTCACTTTACCGAAATGGACGGCATCGACTGCACTCTCATATAGGCCCCATGTGAACACGATACCTATTAAGAAAAACCCCATCATGAAGGTACCCATCATATAGCCTTTGATAGCCTGGGGCATTTTTTGGGTAAAAACATCGACGATAATTTGTGACCGTTCGACATAGGCGGCAAAAGCAGACAACAACGCAAAAAGCATAAAATAGGAGACAATCTCCACGCCGCCTTTAATAGTAAATCCGAGCTCACCACCAGTGAGCTTGAACATATAACGAAAGAAAACATCTGCAATGGTGGCGAGAACAATGATGATTAAGCTGATACCACCAATGAACTCACACATCCTTGCAATAAAGCGGCTTATTTTGACCAGAAATACCATGTGACAACTCCAATAGGTTAAACCTTACAGGCAACACTGGCTGCTTTGGCTTTTGCATAAACCCCATCAGCATCTAAACCTAGAGCTTTGACATCACTAAGATACTTTTGCGTGCCTTTTTCCAGAGGCCCTTTCCAATCTGGGTTATTGAGCGGATCTGGAATATCGATGATTTCATCCCCTTTATCCCTTGCCGCTTGTAAAGCCATATCATCATGTTTATCAAATACTACACCGACCTTTTTCGCCAAAGCCATACCTGAATTATCATCAATCACTTTTTTCAAATCATCAGGTAATTTGTCATAGCTGTCTTGATTCATAGTCACCATCAAGGCAGAGCTATAGAAGGGAATATTAGTATGATATTTGGTTATTTCGTCAATTTTGAACGTTGTGACTGCTTCCCATGGGAAACTCAAGCCGTCAACGACCCCACGCTGTAAGGACGTGTACATATCATTAGCAGGTAATCCTACAGGAGAGGCACCCATACTCTCAATAATATCGCCTGCCACTGCTGAAGGGCGACGAATACGCATACCTTTCATGTCTTCAGGGGTTCTAATCAATTTATTAGTGGTGTGTAGAGTTCCAGGGCCGGCACCATACATAAATAGCAGGTGCGAATCTTTATATTCATCAGCAAAGGTACCATCTTCATAAAGGGTCTGCAGCATACAACCCATCTGAGTGGCTGAACTTGATAAGCCTGGAAGTTCTGCAATTTGAGTTAAGGGGAAACGTCCGCTAGTGTAACCATGGGCTTGAGAACCAATATCGATAGTTCCTTTTACAGCAGATTCATAGGTCACATCAGCCTTGCTCAAGGTCGCTGATGGATAAAGTTCAACTTTGAGGCGGCCATTGGAGTCGGTTTCTATTTGTTTCGCCCACGGCTCAAAAACCTCTTGGTTGATAGAAGAAGTTGCTGGCCAAAAATGCGAAAAACGCAGCGTAGTGGTTTCTTGGGATGATGCGGAGGCGTCGTTGCCAGTATCCGATGAATTAGAACAGCCCATTAGGCTGAGTGCTGCTAAAGCACCTATTGAAAAAAGAGGAGCGAATTTCATTATCAATTCCTTTTGATAATTATTAAAAAGATAAGAGCCTGTTTATAAATCTACTAGATAGATAGCATATAACTTAAATCATATTTATTAACGATTAATTGATAGCTCTCTATGATACTTACGAGTAACTATTATTAACTCCAATTTAAACCGCTATTTAGAATTAAAGATGCTAGGTAAAATTAGCAGCTATAATGATAGGTGTCAAATCATTTTAGATAATGAAATGGAATACTTTTTCAGCGTTACAATACCCTGCTTGCCTTCCATTTTATGTGAGAAATGCCTTATTCTACTTTAGCTCTCTAGAGGCTTAGGAATGAAAAGTGCATAGGTACGATGAACCGCCTTGGGTTTGTCGAAGACTCACCAATCTGACAGGGTAAAATAATGAGTAAAAACACATACACCTCAAGAGTAAAAAACATGCTGTCCGTATACTGGTAAAAATTGAATGCCAGTTTCTGTCAAAGCAGTAGTCCATCCTTTGTATCTATAGTCAATGAAACGTAATATCGATACATAACATACTGCTGACATAAATTTTTCTTGCTTACTGTACCTACGTAGACAGAGGCTGCAAAAAGCTTATACCAGCAGTACCGTCGCGTTTTTAAGATATTTTAACTGTACTTTGTAATAGATTAGGCCAAGACCCTAGGTAATAAAAAACCCTGTTAAGCTAACGCTTAACAGGGTTTGGGTATAGAGAGCTGATGATGATCCACTCCATGAGCGAACCACACAATATATTCTGAATACTTTCACTTATTCGAAGCAAAGGAACACAAACAATTAATCACGACAAGGTGGAAGTACGAGTCCTGACAATAGCTGCTATGTCATGCCTTTGATTGGCTAAACCTTACAGGCAATACTAGCGGCTTTAGCCTTTTCATAAACCCCATCGGCATCTAAACCTAAAGTGTTAACATCGCTAAGATATTTTTGTGTGCCTTTTTCGAGTGGACCTTTCCAGTCTGGATCATTGAGCGGATCTGGAACTTCGATAACCTGATCCCCTTTATCGATAGCAGCTTGTAAGGCTATATCATCGTGTTTATCAAATACTTCACCGACTTTTTTCGCCAACGCCATTCCTGAATTGCTATCAATCACTTTTTTCAAATCATCGGGTAATTTGTCGTAGCTGCCCTGATTCATAGTGACCATCAAAGCAGAGCTATAGAATGGAATATTGGTATGATATTTGGTTAATTCATCAATTTTAAAGGTTGTCACCGCTTCCCATGGGAAACTTAAACCGTCAACGACGCCACGCTGTAAGGATGTGTACATGTCATTAGCAGGTAACCCTACGGGAGAAGCGCCCATACTTTCGATGATGTCGCCAGCGACTGCTGACGGGCGACGAATACGCATACCCTTCATATCTTCAGGGGTTCTAATCAGCTTGTTGGTGGAGTGCAGCGCACCTGGACCCGTAGCATACATAAACAAGATATGTGAGTCTTTGTACTCACTAGCAATGGTGCCATCTTCATACAAGGTTTGCAGCATACAGCCCGTCTGAGTCGACGAGCTAGATAACCCTGGGAGCTCTGCAATTTGAGTCAACGGAAAGCGACCACTGGTATAGCCATGAGCTTGAGAGCCGATGTCTATCGTACCTTTAGCAGCAGCTTCGTAGGTGACGTCTGCTTTACTGAGGGTCGCTGAAGGATAAAGCTCAACTTTAAGTCGACCATTAGAGTCAGTTTCTATTTGTTTCGCCCACGGCTCGAATACCTCTTTATTAATAGAGGAAGTAGCTGGCCAAAAATGCGAAAAACGTAGCGTAGTGGTTTCTTGAGATGACATAGCAGAAGCGTCGCCATCAGATTGGTTAGAACAGCCTATTAGACTAAGTGCTGCTATGGCACCTATTGAAAAAAGAGGAGCAAACTTCATTATCAATTCCTTTTGATAATTATTAAAAAATAAAAGCTTATTTATCAATCTGCTAAATAAAGGACATATTTCTAAGCCTCATTTAACATTGATTGACAAACGACTCTCTATAATTTTTACGAACGGCTATTATTAATTCAGATTTAGACTGTTACTTAGAATTAAAGGTATCAGTCAAAATTAGCAGCTATAACGATAGGTGTCAAATCGTTCTAAGATAGATATCAGAAGTATCTTACCTGAATACTAAATTATTCCTATGATATTTTTAGCACAGGCCTTGTTGTTTAGGAAAAACCTTCTGTTCCCATCACATAGAAGGAATTCATCAGTAGCCCACTAGAAACTTAGGCAAAGAAAAGCCCCCAACGAATTAACGTTGGGGGCTTTACTAGAATAGAGAGCTGACGATGACCTACTCTCACATGGACGAATCCACACTACCAT
>NZ_JAXCIB010000023.1:0-14605 GCF_035984995.1 Psychrobacter sp. PL15 | reverse complement strand
AAGTTTCTACGCCAAGGATGGATGGAAAACGACTTATCTAAATTGTTTTATGATATTAATCCTTGTCATAACACTTTTATTTTGAATTGACTATAGCTAAAGCACTGCCCGTTTGTTTTTCCCAATACCCAGTTAATTTATCTTCTAGCAATGTAAAAAACTGACATGCATATCTACCACAAGAAAGATCCTCGTCAAGCATATTAGTTAAGTGTTCAATAAAATCATGCTGGCAACTATATAAATCGTATTGACTGACATTAAAATACGGAAGCGCGGATTGATGATTGATGGGCTGTTCCGTTAGCACGTCTATCAAAGCAGTATCACGTCCTTTCTGAGTTAAAAAGTGGGAAATATAGTTTTTAACCTTGTTTATCGTCAGCCTGGTTCTATGCTCTTTATTAATACTTTTAAGCTGATTACTTGCTTGCTGTATAACCTGTTCAAAAACTTTTGAACTTATATCGTTTGCAATGCAGTAATGCAACCTTCCTACAATTTCAGGAAAAAAAAGCGTCAGACTGTCTCTGTTATCAGCACACAGACTAGCATCCCAGCTCTCTTGAATGACGCTTCGGGTCGGTGTGAACTCTAAAGAATACTTATAAGACTGATAGCTTAATTTAAGGTTTTCAGAGATGAATATATTAGGCAGTCCTGACAATAAAAGCATTAGCAAATAGAGCGCTGCTTGATGATTGATATCAAACTCAATGTTTATATTATCTCGATCATATATATCATTTAACTTTTCTAACCTCAATTTTAGTAACGTAGGCATTAAGCTATTAACTAAGACCTTGATGTCATCTGGATGTGCATTGTTCACATCGGTCGTTTGACTCATAGTCCGTTGATGGCGACTATTTATTTGCTGCTCTGCTCGTACTCTATCCAAATAATAATTAGTAGGCTGTGTAATGGACACCTGCGCAAATGACTGCTCTTCATCATCTTGACGTTCTTCTACTTCAAAAGCGCTATTATCGTTAACCACTTCTGTAACTAAAACTAAATCACTAATCGTGTTCCCTGTGGTGTCATCTATAGATTCAGAACCATCAACAAGCTTCTCAGCCTGTTTGACGTTACGTGTAATACCAGATTCATTCTTAAAGCAGTTTTCAATCGGTAAAATAAACTCATAAATGTAGCTTGATAGTTTTTCATTTACATCATTTTGTTGCGTTGATTGAATTCTACCTTCTTCAAGTGTCTGCCATAATTGTTGTAATCCCTGAATTTGTAGAATATTTGGCAAAAAAGATACTAAAAAGCTTCTAACTTTGGTTGTCAGATAACGGCATTCGTTTAAGGTTGTCCTAATACGGCTCTCATAGTCTGTTAACTTAACCATTTTTAGGCAAAGTAGAAAGTAAACTGAGCGATATGTATTAATTTTAAGGCAAGAAGCACGGCTTGCTAGAAACGCAATAACATAACGTTCACTAACTTCTTGTAAAAATAATTTGTCTTGAATCCCATTATTATAAATAGGACTGTTTTTAGGATCTATTAAGTCTGAGTTGGAACGTTGTTTTTTAATCCACGCAGATAAATATTGACGCTCGTCTCTAAGCTCTATTTTGTAATGAGAAGGGGTGGTATCTAATAAGAAAGTAAGCTCAATAAGCAGGCTTTCGATCTCATGATTATTACCCAGTTCTAAAATATGTGAATTTAGCCATTTTTCAATATGATTGCTCTGTTTTAAGCGATTATCTTCATCAGCCATTATTCTGCCACCGTTACAAGCTATTTAAATAACTGTAGCTCCATTTATACAATCCATCCAGCGATAAAACTGAAAAAAGACATCTATTTGGATGTCTTTTTGTTAAATATAGGCTTTTTCATAGGTTTTGTAGTATACCTCGGTCTTTCAATAGCTTATCCAGCGCACTTCCGTCTTGACGAGTTAGGTTGGGCACATAGCGCGAATACACTGTGAATAGCATTCTTGTGTTGCTATGACCCATTTGTGCAGCAATCCACTCAGGCGACTCACCAGCAGCAAGCCAAAGCGTCGCGGCCGTATGTCTGCTTTGGTAAGGATTGCGTTTAACAAGCTCTAAATATCGTAATAAGGGATACCAAACTCGCCGAGTCACGTTGCGATGGTTTAAAGGAGTACCTGAGTTTGTACAGAAGACAAACTCACTTTTTGATTTTGTTAAGTTAGCTTGTTCGAGCAACGCATCATAAACCAGTTTATTCATCTGAATAATACGATTTGAACCTGCAGTCTTAGTTTCACCTATAACTCCATTAACAACTGCCTGATCAATGATAATTTGTCTACGCTCAAAATCTACATTTTTCCAAGGAAGACCGTCGATCTCACCTGTGCGCATGCCTGTAAAAAATCGCACGGTATAATAAAACCTATAATCCGCCCTTACGTTTTCAATAATGAGCATGACCTCCTCTAAAGTAAAAGGACTGACATTGCTTTTAGGCTCACTGAGTGGTTTTATATTTTTCCAAGGGCTTTCAAAACCGAAACGCTCAGCGGCTTCGGCAAGTACCATACGCAATGGAGTCATAATATGGTTAATTCGAGACGCTGATAAAGGTCGTCCGTTATTGCCATCTTTAACTAACTTGCCTCGAAAATTCATTATTTTGGCTTTGGTAATTGTATTTAACGGTATATTTCCAAAATTAGGATGTAAGTAAATTCTCAAAATATCTTCTACGTTACTTATTTGAGAATCACGCCATTCCGGCATTTTCTCCTCTAACCAAACTTTACTAAAGCTATCAAAGCTGGTACTTGAGTCCTTGTGACTATTCGTTGATTTAATCAGCTCTAGACTTTGAAACTTCTCAAGTTTTTTACTTTGCGGAAAATAGTTTTGATATCGGAAACTACCTAATTGAATATCGGCCTCCATTTTGCTGACGAAGTTTTCAAGACGCTTTCGATTAGGCTTAGTGTCTGCAAGTAAGGTCTGTTCTCGACAACGTTGACCTATATATCGGAAATCTACATACAGGTTGCCATTACGGCTATTAATACTTGCCATGATTATGCCCCCGCTGTAAATGGAATGCTGTCGTCATAGCCTGTCAGCATTAGCTCTTCTATCTTTTGCCATATGAAAAGAATTTTCCTACCTCCAAATGGTCTAATATAGTGAACGCCCTCAATGAATACCGCGTCTTTGAGTTGGTTGCGAATAGTACGGCTGTCATATTTAATACGTTGAGACAGCTCTGCGGTTGTTAAATAGGTGTAACTCATAGTAAAATCCTTACTAAAGATTAAAGTGTTATTGTTTAATACCGTTTTGACTTGCTATAGAACATAATTTACACTAATTTTAATCTTTTGCAAGCTATTTTTACTTACTATAGAACATTTTGATATGGAGGAGATTATGGTGAAGTGCAATTTATCTAAAATTATGGGTGAAAAAAGACTTAAAATTGCAGATGTTTCAAGGGATATTGAGGTGAACAGAGGCACTATTACACGTATGTATAACGAAGAAGCTACTCGAGTAGATTTAGATGTCGTTGAGAAATTGTGTATTTACTTACATATTGAGGTAGGTGAGCTGTATGAGATAGTTAAGGAAGAGAAGCAAAAATAGTTGTTTTCAAATTTTAATTCGGGTTGCCTAATATCGGTCTGATAATCATATGGTGTGAAGCTAAAGCCTATAGCATTTGGAATAAATATAACCTCTTGAAGAATAAAAAGACTTATAGAAGGTTATTTTTAATTGCAATAGCTTAAAATGTATGTATAATTTTAACTGTAGAAGGTCATTACGTTAAAAATTAAACCATATTAATCTATAGGAGATTATACATGACATTATTTATCAAACCACCGAACGCTTCAATCTGGTTGAGCGCTGAAGCTATATCGCTATCTACCAAGCTTATGCTGAGCCTACAGATACAACAAGGTTCTCAATTAGCAAAGATGCTAGGCGTTAATCCCATTTTCTATAATGATGAAGCGGTTAGGATATGGGTACAACGTGAGCTGAACGAAGGCTTGGCGTTAAATCGATGTACCCTGGGGAGTCTTGAAACTAAGTTTTTAGACATTATGAATCACTACAATGTGCCTTACTCATTGTAGTTCACGTCTATTATTTGGTTTGGAGATAGCTATGAGCTTAAAACTTATTTTTAGCCCGACATTAAATCAATCCGCCGTACAGATGTGTCAAGACTACTGGGCATATAAACACAATGGTCAATATATAGAGCATATAGAAGTACTCTGCCGGCAGTACGACGTCAGTTATCATGTTCTATTTGAAGTGTTAGCAGGATGTCAGGCTTATTTAGATGATGTGCACTGTGAGTACTGTGGACGGCCGTATCAACTTGATGTGCCAGCGGATATACCTTATATCAGAAAACAATCATCTTGGTTTTGCGAACCATGTATCAGCTTTTCTGGCGGTCAGCTTACAGTTGGTAGGTAATAATTTAATCATATTCAAAAGCCAGATAGTTCAACTATCTGGCTTTTTGTTTTTATATCGTTTATTAAAATAAGACTTAATAATATCAAAGATATTTACAGACTAAGCATAATACGAAGCACAGGGATTGCCTTTAGTTTAATTAATTAAATTAAGTATATGCTGTCGCACGTCTTGACCTTTATCATCTTTTTTAACCGCCATTAAAGATAAGCACTGACCGAGGCTATGACTTGCTCAAAGTTCGCCTACTATACGTTTTTCTGCTGAATCATCATTGGTTTCGTAAGGCTTGCCTTTATACTACACTACCAATATACGACCGTCTTGCAACTCAACGATAAAGTCAGGATAAAAATTGCTATGAGCTAGTGGTAAGCTAAATGAAGCCGCTCCGCGTCTAACTATATTTCTTACCCAATGCTTAACTTAAGTCAATGACTCAATGATCTGAGCACAATCAAACTCTTCACCTGAAGGTTTCATGTTTTCAATTTGGGGATAGTAGTGTTTTTCAAAATCATACTTACCTGAATGGTATGGTGATCGTATTGGATAATTATCTGCTTTAAACTCGTAACTAAAGTCATAAGTTGTGAGTATGTCAGCGTCGCTTGCAAATAATGTTTTCTGATATCCTTTATTCATAGCTTGTTGTCTATACGCAGATACTAGCTCCTGTATAGAACGAGCAATGGAATATTTATTACGTATGAGCGTGGTCAATGTAAGCGCTGGTATTTGAAATAATTGATTGACTACCTTGGTTAAGAAACTCGTCATTTCGCGCTGAGTGACATCACTTTGACGACATTTATGGTCTAGCCAGCCTACAAGTCAACGCTTGCTCCTTATTCAACCAATTCAATATATGCATATCGCCTCACTTCCTTCTTTATTTTCAGCTGTAAATGGCTGGCATGTTTAGTGCTTAATATTCTGAGTGGTAATTTATCATATAACAAGCTCGCTCTCACTAGATATTGAGCTAGCAGTACGATATCTTAGGCATTTGCTTTAGCAGAGCTACTTTAAGCTATTGTTGGATATTTTTCAGGATTAATTTGATTGCGATACGCATTGTCGTATCATTTAGTTTGCACCTATCAATTCTTGTAGACAGTTGATATATTCTATTTGGAAAAGGATTCTGCAAAACATGAGTCTATAAAGATTATGAATACATGAAATACTTCTGAACTTGTTTTAGCTAATATATTGGACGAACCATTTCCTATGAATCAGAATGCAACATCGATTAACTTTTCAAGAGCTGGTGATATATTTCATTATCGCTGGGCTGTCAAACGCTGCTTAAAGCTGTTAGATTTCGATACGGATTTAACTCATATTACGATTGAAGGTTCTGACGATTATAGTCAGGGTGGTGAAAATGTTGTTGATTTAGCCGAGTATAGGAAGTCAGCCAATGGTGAAAAGTCAGTAGAATACTTTCAGCTAAAACACTCTACTGTTAGAGCCGATGAAGATTTTAAGATATCTCAGCTTAAAGATACTATTGTTGGATTCTCTGAAAGGTTTATAGAAGCTAAAAATAATAATACTTACGCTAACTTTAAATTCACTGTAATCACCAATAGAAAAATATGTCCCAACTTTAAAAAAAATATTAGTAGTCTTGCCCATGGCATTCCAGCAGATAAAGCATTCGTCAACACTATAAAAAGATATACCAAGCTTAGTGAAACAGAATTGAAAGATTTTTGTTCACATCTTAACTTACATGATATCGAAGGCAATTTTAACGTACAAAAGCAAGATATTCATAAAGAGCTATCTAGAATTTGGATATCAAAGAACGTTACTGATATGGAGCGTTTGTTGGTAGCAACAGTTTGGGAGCGTATAGAGCCTAACAAGACTAATGTTATAAAAAAAGAAGACATTCTTGAAGCGTTTAATATTACTGATATTAATGACTTCTTTCCTGCTCCGCCAAAATTTGAAGCCCTTCCAAATAATTATGTTCCTCGCCAACAGCAAGATGCCATAATTAATAGTATTCAATCTACTACCACTCATACTATCATCACGGCATCAGGGGGTGTAGGCAAGTCAATTCTAAGCAGTAATTTAGTTAATATTTTACCTATGCCTAACATAGTGATTGCTTATGATTGCTTTGGCAACGGTGGTTATCGTAAAGCTAGCGAGAAACGGCATACTGTCAAAGATGCAATGACGCAAGTTATTAATGAATTAGCCAAAGCTGGGTATTGTCTACAAATTATTCCCACTAGAAATGAGCCTGATGAACATTGGATTCGTCAGTTTCTAGACAGGATAAATGAAGTTTGCAGTAACTTAACAGCCGATCATCCTCAAGCATTACTGGTCATCGTATTTGATGCTGTGGACAACGCTATGATGGCGGCAGATGAGTTCAATGAAAGTTGCTTTGCTAATCAGCTTTTAAAGGAAGATGTGCCAGATAACTGTCGGTTAATTTTTACCTGTAGGCCTGAAAGGCTGGAGCTACTTGATCCACCAAGCTCTATCGTACCACTAGAGCTATCACCCTTTACCATTGAAGAAACGCTAAAAAATCTTCATCAATATTATGCTGATGTAAATATAGCGCAAGCAGAAGAGTTTAATAGTTTGACGGGCGGTAACCCTCGAGTGCAAGCTAATGCATTAGCTTTGGACTATGAGTCCTTACATGATTTACTATTGTTGTTTAACTCAACAATCATAACTGTTGAGGATTTGATAGAAAAACAGTTAGCAAAAGCTGTTAATGAATTAAAAGATAACTTCCCACTAGTTTATCGACAGGACATCGATAGCATTTGTATAGGATTGGCAACCTTACCTCCCTTTATCCCTTTATCAGTATTAGCCACTATTGCAAGTGTTCCAGTAGATTTAGTAAAAAGCTTTGTAGCAGATTTAGGACGTCCTTTATGGCTGACAGACCACGCTGTTCAGTTTCGGGACGAACCTACTGAAAAATGGTTTCAGGATACCTTTACTGCAACCAATGATCAAATATCAAACTATATTGATGCTATCAAACAACTTGATACCATTAGCCCGTATATTGCTGAAGCACTGCCTATATTACTTCATAAGTCCGAAAAGTATAATGAATTAGTGGCACTGGCACTGTCTGATAAATATCTACCTGAAGGCAGTCCATATGATAAGAGCCTAATTAAGATTATACGCTTACAATATGCTTTTAAAGCTTCGTTAAAAGTTAATCGTATTCATGACGCTACTAAGCTCGCATTACTAGCAGGTGAAGAAATTGCTAGTAACGAGCGTCAAAACGAAGTATTCAAAAATAATATTGATTTAGTCACTCAAAACCTATCAGAAGGCAGAATAACGGAGCTAGCTCACAAAAAGGTCATAAGAGGAAAATGGCAAGGTTCTGAGTTAGTGTATTCGGCGTCATTACTCGCAAGCTTACCCGATTCAAAAGGACAGGCTACAGTTTATCTGCGTTCTGCTGAACACTTTTTGCACCGTTATTTTGAAAAAAGAGATGAAAACGCTGAAGAAAAAAACGGTTTCTTTAATGAAAAACTAGAAGATATTGATATTGTAGAGCTTGCTTCAGCACATTTTAATATTTTTGGAAGCAAGGATAGTGTAGATTTTATTGTGGGGTGGAAACCATCAGAGACGATTTATCGTATAGGTTTACGGTTTCTTAAAAGGTTGATTGATAGAGGTGATATTGCTACTGTAGCTCAAATGGCAGTTTATGGAAAAGATAACCCTAGCTTTGTGCTTGCAGCGACTGAAGTACTTATGCAAGTAGGTATAACACCACCACGGGAATGTCTGACACGGTGTCTTAATATCGTTATTAATCCTAAAACACGACTTGAAGCATCTAGCGAATATAGCTATCACAGAGCTTCTTATTCTAATCATACCTTCCTATCATTCTTTGAAGCTTGCCTTATTCAGAAGCTATTTGTAAAAAATATTCGAAGAGGATTAAATTACTATTATAAACTACCATATTTATATGCTCTTTCAGAAATAAGAACTCATGGGGACGAAGTAGAGAATTTCTTACGTTTTTTATCCTTACAAGCAAGTTTTCAAAATAGCTTTAAGATAGATCATGAAGCCTTTATCAAAAAATGCTTTCAAAGGGATAATAAAAAAGGCTATGAGTCAGAAAAGGAATTTAAAGATAGCTGTGCTCTAATCAATGAGTTTTTACCACTGTATACTTTAAGGGTAAAAACACTTGTTGGAGCAGATATTACTAGTGTAGGTTTTATAGGACAAACCACAGAGACTTTGATTAAGCAACATTCTGATCGCTATCAAGACTATGATCCTAAAGCTTGTTTAGCGACCAAGGTCAAATTCGATATTCTATTATTTAGTAAAGAACAATCAATAGTAGATATATTCATTAAACAAATGGAAATTGATTCAATTAAATGTAGTTTTAAAGACAATTTTTATTTTGTCAGAGCTAGTTGCCATCATCTTAAACTTAGTGAATTGATTGATATATTTGAGAATAAATTAGAGCAGATATTGCAAAAATTTGATCACGAAGAGTCGCCAGAATCTCATTCTGATAACTATCTAAATTTCTCTAGATCTATTTTAGCTATTGATCTAGAAAATGCTGCCGTCTATTTTGATATAGGATTAAAAAAAGCCACAAATTTTGGTAATGAAGTGGTCGACCGATGGGAAGCAATATCTGCTATAGCTCAGCGTAGCGTTGAAGACAAACTACATAACCCAAAGCTTGCCCATCGTTATATGCGTGTGGCAGAGCTAATTGGTGATTCCGATACAGGACAAAACTATTGGGATGAGAGACAAATATTTTCTACGTGTTTAAAGATATCGCCTTTAACAACGTTGGCAATAGCAAACAGATGGAAAGAGCGTGATGTTGGATGCCGTGGTATTCCAAATCTCGCTAACGACATGCTAGACATTGAAGAGATTAATCCACTTATCTTATGGGCATTCACAGCATTCAGTTTTGATATTAGTTTAGTAGATTTTTTCGATAAAATCGTCGCTATGGCACCTGATAGGCAGAGTCAGCAGACTATGCTTGATCAGGTAATTAGAGAGTTAAGAGTTAAGGGCCGTGTTGGTAGAGATTGGAATACCATCAAAGATATAGTGAGTCAGTACAACTTAAGCAATAATGAATTAAATCATTTAGAAAAATTAAGCGAAATTGATGAAAAAAATGATTCCAATATAATGCCTGTTGTTAATTTCGCTAAAAATCATGACAACAACGAAAAAACTCAGAACTGGCTAAAACGCTACGGTCATATAAATATTCTAACAAAAAATGGCTTTAGAGAAGCTTTTACTATTTTTAAAGATAATAGAAGGTCTAGACAGTATGATGATTATTTTTGGCAAGGCTGCTTTGAGCAGGTAAGTTCTAGAAAGTCATTAGTTTTTTTAGATATAGTTGTTAACTCAGAAGAATTGAGCTTTCATGGTATTAAAGACGCTTTTGAAGCAATCCCAGAACAATGGAAAACTCGCCCCGCTTTATTGAACCACTGGTCTGTCTTGATAAGTCACCTAGCTTCAAGATTCCCTAGTAGCTTCACTTTAAATAATAGATATGACCTAAAGTACTTAGATTGCTTTATTCTCAACGAGGCTTCTCAAGAAGCTATTCGTCTAGGAGCAACGAAGGGTTTGTCTGAAACTGGATTGGTTGAAGACGCAGGTTCACTTTTCCAATTTGCGCGTTATTATTCATCGCAACTAGCTGTTGCAGAAGCTAAAGACTTGGTAGATTTCAGTCTCAGTCGTTTTGAAAAGTATATCGATTCAGAATATGCAGACGGCGTATGGAAGGATGAGTTTTTAATACCTACCAGCATAGAGCATGCGATAGTTAGTTATATCTATGCAAACTTAGGGTCCCCTTTTGTAGAGGAGCGCTGGCGAGCTGTACATGCAGTAATACGATTATATCAATTGGAATGTTATGAGGAAATAGACTTACTGATGGACTGTTTATCTAACGATGTGTTAGATATTTTCATTCCACCAACCTATGACTTTTATGAATTACATGCAAAACTGTATCTGTTAGTTGCACTGACACGTTGCGTTCAAATTAACGTGGATCCGTTGCTTAAATATATGACAATTTTTACCTCTATAACGCTAGATAATAAGCAAGGTATTTTGATTCAATATTATGCTAAACACATATGCTTGCAGATAAATAAAAATTGTCCTGATAGTTTTGATGAATCAGCTTTAAATGCTATCAACCAGAAATGCGTGTCTCAATTACCTAAAGTTGACGAAAACGAATACACTTACAGCACAGATTCCCCATGGCATAAGGATGGAGAGTTTAACGCCACCTTACCTGAGTTCTATTTCGGGTATGATTTTGATAAATCTTGGCTTCCGCCCCTTGGCAGAGTATTCGGTATTTCAGCGAAACAAATAGAAGATATAGGAAGGGATATTTTATTTAATGAATGGAAGATGGTGATTGATGGCAAGTGGACAAATGACAGTAGAAAAAACCTTTGGAAAAAACTAAATAGCCATTCACGTCAGTATGATATGCATGGTAGAGATGGTAGTTATCCCGATATCGACAGTTATAGCTTTTATATCTCTTATCATTTAATGCTGGCTGTTGCTTCGAGATTAATTAAGACTATGCCAGTTGTTCAGGTCAGCTATCACGAAAAATCATCTTGGTTAGAGTGGTTAGATAGGCATTTATTACTAGATGATAATCTAAAGTTGTTATCAGAAAGCAGAGATTACATACCTATCGAGAGAAGAGACTGGGTGCTTGAAAATGCTAATAAAGAATGGCAATGGCAAATAAAAGAGAATGATTTTATTGATTTGCTGGTTAGCACTCAAGGTAATAGCACTTGGTTGAATGTAGAAGGTGAATGGGAAGAGGTTGAAAACAGTAGAATCGAACGTGTCTCATTTAAAAGTATATTAGTACCCAATCGTTTCAGTCAGTCCTTATTAAACACAACTATCAATCACGAGAACTATGTCCACGAATGCTTCCTCTATGACTTTTGCTCGATTGATAATGAACATGACGACAAAGTGTTTACAGCAGTAAAACTACTTGAGTTAGATGAGGAAAGGTACGGTGTTGGCTCTATGGATCCGTTTCTTGGTGGTGTCAGAAGGATACAGCCATTTAAACTACACTCTGCTATTACAGAAGTAATTAATTGTACTTATAACAATGATATGAAAAACTGGCAACTTGATGATAGGGTATGTTTACAAAGCAAATATTGGAGCGAAGATAAGCCAAGTCATAATGACGATTATATGAGGAATGGTAATCAGGCATTAGCGTCTCTAGATTTATTAACTCTCATATGTAAGCAAATGAATGTAGAAATTGCTATTCAATTGAATATCAAAAGAACATATAAAGACTCATATAATAGTCGGAGCAAGGACGATGACATTGGATATATCCCACCCTATAGCAAAACCTTCCTCTTATCTGCAGATGGAAAGCTTAGAGACGCAACAAAGCGTTATCAACTTAGGTAAGCAATTAATTGATAATTTTAAAGACGATGAAGTTGACGAAATAACAGCATGGATGTGTAACTATATTGCTGAAAAAATATTATTAGCTGAACAAACTGATAATGAGGGTACTAAGCAAGAGTGCTTTGATACTATACTTAAACTTTGGGAAAGACATTCTTCATTTCCTGATGGTAAACGCCCATTTGAAAATCTTGAGCCCATTTTAGAAACATTAAATTCGCTAAATCCTAATAATCAAAATAGTAGATACTTGTCTAACCCATTTGCCCAGTTCTCTTTAGCTGAAAATGATACCGATTCGAAAAACTGGCTTGAGATTTCGAAGGTTTTAGATAAAACTGCCCGCATTCTTATCTGTTTTTGTATAGACCAAGCTATTAAAGAAACTATAGATGAAAATACCAAGAATTGGCTGAATGAAATTAGCCAACTCTTGGAAGACCCCATTATCAGTTTTAGATTCCTTTATCCAGATGAAGATGAGTCTAAAGCGAACCAAGATAAAATAGAGTCCTTGAGAGGTAAGCTCGCAATTGTGGAAGAGTTCAAATTATTAAGTGAAAATATTGTGAGGGCTATTGAAGATGAGATATCAGACTTAGAAAATATCTGAACTATCTTATCCAAAACCTTTAATTTTAATTATTCAAAAGACTAGATGAATTATTGAATTAAGTAAACCAGAATCAGGAACTATATGTATTTTCTGATTCCTAAGAACTAATTAGAGCTACCTGAGTTTTCAAGTATTCTTAAAAATTTGATAAAGTCATTTGCGAAGTTATATCTTTTGTTGTCAATTTCAATCATTTTATTAAAAGAATCTATCTTTAGTTTTACATTTAGATTATCAACAACTAAGACTATAGCTTCATTACTTAAACCATTTAGATTTAAAAAGTAAAGTAGTTCAAAAAACTCTCTATCACAAGGTTGTAAATCATATAAAAAGTCTTTAATCCTTGGAGTAGAATTGTTCAAAATCTTAAAGTCTGAATTATCTCTATCTTGAGAGTCTAATCGTAAAAAACTAAGCAGCTTAATCGCACTGAAATAGAGCTCAGAAATTGTATCAGACTCGAAGGCTCTGAAAAGTAATTGATAGAATGAACTATAAATAGATTTCGAAAGCTCATTATTATCATTAGCCAGTAACATAGTAAGGTTTAAACCGATAATATTTAAGATACCTAATGCATATCTAGAATGGCTATGGTTATCAAAATCCCAGTTAGAATCCCTATATGTTTGATATTTAAGTATATCTAAAAATAAATCACTTGATAGTAGTAGGTTATTCCACAGCTCTACGGTTTTGGTTTCCTTGATAGTGATAAATAATAAGTATGATAGGAAGTAGTATTTATCGTTTTTAAAATCAAATTTATTGCCGTAATAAGCAAAGTCAGATGATTCCTGCCTAAATTTGAGTCCTTTTTCAGAGTACCAGTTATTTATATTAAAGTACCACTTAGAGAAAAAATCTTCAGATATTCTTAACAAACTAGAGTTTTTAACCAATTCTTCAGTATCAATATTTTTGGAAGCTCTAGATTCAATATGTAGACCAAGGAATGCATGAGCAAACCATTCTTCATAATTAAGTGGTTCAGACCATTTTACTAATTCATTACTAGACTCATTGTTAATGAAATCTGTAAACAACGTATTAAACTCTAAGATTAATCTTGAGTTCAAATAGTCTTGAACTTTGGGAAGCTGATCATCAGATCTTTCAAGTTTTTCTATAATTTCATTAGTGCGTAGCTCTTTAAACTTATAGAGTACCCATCTAAAAGTACCTGAACAACTGACGTTCCATAATACTTTAACAATATAATCAACTAACCCATCAAGTGTTTGCTTAATGGAATCAAGCTCTGATTGACTAGACTTCATATTTAAATTAAACGAATTGATGAACACACTTAGCTTAAAATCATAAAAATACATGAGTAGCGGTAATACTATTTTCGTTTCATTCCATGTACCATCTTTATGAAAAGCAGGTTGTGTATTCTCAACTAGATACCTCCAATCGCCAACACTAAGCTCATTATCAATAGCATGTAGTGCCATTTTACAAGAATACGGGTCTTTAAACTCCTGTATTACATCGATGAATAATTTTTTGTCTAAAGTAAAGAGGGTATAGAAGGCGGTTTTATTCCCTTCCCATGATAAGTTTTGAAAGTCTCTATCACTCCAAAGAGTATCTAAGCTCGGACTTTTTTGCCATTCTATAATCGAATTCAAATAATGCTTATTGATCTCGTTGATAGATGTATTTAGCGGAACCTTAGCTTGTTCAATATAGCTGTTAACGGTTTTCAACGAAGAGGTTTTTAGCTTTTCTATTAAACCTTCATATTTTTCTTCATTTTTATTAATCTTTTTAATATAATCTCTTAAAATCCATTTTAAATCTCTAGAGTAGTACTCAAATCTATCTATCGTAGTAAAAAAGTTATGAGATCCATTACATGATTTTATAATCTGGATGGGCCTTGTTGCGCAACTTAAGTTTAACCTAACACTTTCTATGGAATCAGCGATTAGACCGCAACCGTCACCGGCATACCAAGCATTGTCCATCG
>NZ_JAXCIB010000022.1:0-20013 GCF_035984995.1 Psychrobacter sp. PL15 | reverse complement strand
TTTGGCGGTGGATAGTAACCTTGATGCTAGCGCATCTAGGCCTCTTTTTCACCTGCTGTTTGAAATTGCACTTCACGTGTTAATCTAAGTTTAAATTTAGACTTAGATTTCATGATTAAGTATCCTCTCTTTTTTGATTAAAGCTTATATAATTTAAGCTTACGTAATTAAAATTTGACCCATTAACGCTCATTGAGCTGGCTTGATTCCCATAATTAGGGGAACTAACTATAACTTACAGTTTACCTAGGATATTTTTGTCAGTATTCCTTTACCTCAATAAGTATTCTATAGCTTTATGTGCTTCAAATGTATTGTATTTCTTACAAAGCATTGTCTACCTTGTTCTTAAGGTTATTGCACTGTTTTAGAGGCTATTTTTATCGGTAAAATCCTACTATCAAAGTAAGCGTGCTCTAAAACCAGCTTGGATTATTTATGTGAAGCATTGATAAAGGGATGAGGGTCAGATTCAACAGATTAATAAGGTTATGCTAAGTAAGTGGATGAAGATTTTAAAATAAATTTAGTACTATAAATTTTACCTTCTACCCATGAGCAGTGGTCAGTATTGCCATACTGCTAAGAATAGGCATAGTAATATAATAATAAGTGCGACATAAAAAAGCCCGCGACGATAGCCACGGGCTTTTTTTAATCAGATTCACTCAGTTAAGCATTATTATTAGCCTAGCTCACTTTAAAGTCTATTATTTAAGATCTTTATCTAGTGAATCCTTATTTACAGATTCTTCAGCTAATCTCTGTTGCTCTTTTAGATGACGTTCTTCCCAATATGGCGCATTTTTGATACCAAATTTCGCTGGATCAAAACTATAACGCTTCACACCTGCTTTGAGCTGTGCTTCGTAGTCTTTCAGCATGGTGAGCGTTGGACGAGCCACAACGAAGATGACCAAGATACCAACGATGTTCAACCAAGCCATCAAGCCAACACCAATATCACCAATAGCCCAGATGTAGCCAGCTGAGTTAAGACCACCGTAGGCAACCATCGCCATGATTAAGATTTTGACTAGGAATCTACCGGTTTTACCTACTCCTTTTCCTAAAAAGCGGGTTAAGTAAGCGACGTTAACTTCAGCGATATAATAGTAAGCCAAAATTGTGGTAAAGGCGAAGAAGAATACAGCAACGGCAATAAAGGTATTACCGAAGGTACCGTATACTGATTCCATGGCCATTTGCGTAAAGGCTGGTGAGTTAATTTCAACCCCAGCAGCTACATTTTGGACGATGAATTGACCGTCAGGTAACGTACCTTGAATGTTATAAGTACCCATGGTTAAAATCATAAAGGCGGTTGCAGAACAGACTAGTATAGTATCGACGTAGACTGAGAATGCCTGTACCAAACCTTGCTGTGATGGATGCTCAACTTCAGCAGCAGCAGCAGCGTGAGGGCCTGTACCTTGACCGGCTTCGTTAGAGTAGATACCACGTTTCACACCCCAACCAATCGCGGCACCAAAGCCTGCTTGGGCGGTAAATGCATCGCCAACAATCATACCAAAGATTTCAGGAATCATTTCGTAGTTAGCGAACATGATAATTAAAGCTAGGACAATATAACCTAATGCCATAAATGGTACTGCGTACTCGGTAAAAGTGGCAATACGCTTGATACCACCAAAAATGATAATACCGAGAACGACTAGAATAATACCTAGCGCTACTAAACGCATAGAGCCAACTTCTAAGCTGCCGATATTAACTAGACTACCTTCACCCATAACTTGAGCAAAAGCATTGATAACACCATTCGCCTGTACACCAGGTAAGAAGATACCACAGGCTAAGATGGAGGATATCGCAAATAGGATTCCGTACCATTTTTGACCGAGTGCCCGCTCAAAGTAGTAAGCAGGGCCACCGCGATATTCGCCGGTGATAACGTCTTTTTCTTTATAGATCTGTGCCAATGTCGATTCAACATAAGCAGTAGAAGCACCTAAGAATGCGACAATCCACATCCAGAATACGGCGCCTGGGCCACCAAAGCCGATAGCCGCAGCCACCCCTGCGATGTTACCCATACCGACACGACCGGCAAGTGATACAGCAAGTGCCTGGAATGAGGAAATACCATCTGCACTGGATTTACCAGTGAATAGTAATTTAATCATTTCACCGAATAGACGTACTTGAACGAAGCGCGTCATGATGGAATAAAATAGACCAGCGCCCAAGCATAAATAAATTAGTGCTGGGCTCCAGATAATTCCGTTTACTACATTGACTAAACCTTCCATATTTATATTCCTAGTACTGTCTCGAAGTGGCCATGCTTATCTTGCTATTTAAGCATTAGGTATGAATCTAAACGTCACTGCTTACACTCATATTTAATCAACCACTTAGGATAGTTTATAGTTGCCAGTGTTTATCCGCTTGGCTTAGCATCGACACTGATCGTATTAATACTGCTTTTCAATCTCAGTGCTGATATCAGTGTCGATGCTAAACTTAGCTGCGGTTGCAATTCCCTTTGCAGTTTTGATGGTTGTTCTATCATGCTCTCAACTTGCTCATAACTATCAGTCAAATGACTGTGAATGCATAGCACTTTAAACTTAATCTGCAATTTTTACCAATAATCTCAACTGATACTGATAAAGAACTGAGGGCTATTTAGCTTGGCATTTGCAGTCGTTATACGCTAAGGTGACAAGAACAATTAACAGTTTAAACTCAACTAATACTAAATGAGCAACAAAGCCACTACCAATTGTATGCAAACCATACGGTTAAGTAACTGCAATTTGCCACAATTCCACGGTAATTGCTAGAATTTTTTTTAATTGATGCCTGTTTCTTACTTTTACAAGGTAATTAGTAAACGTATGTGTAGTTATGTAAGTATTTAAAATATACAATTTTTTCACAGAAATTACCCAAGATAGATTTTTAGGTAAGCTCGCTATAAGTAGATGACTGAAAATAATCGGATAACCAATAACCGCGTTAGGATACAGAGTAAGCCGATCAACAGAAAAGAATTAGGCTGATAGCAAAAAAATAATATTGATCTTTTGGCGGTTGTGTTTTGGTAACGATGAATTGTAAAAGTATTATGATATCGCCATTATTAGCACTATAACTACTAACAAAAAAACTCTATGCCAAAAAGTCAGCTATAGGCTCTGGTCGTGATAAATGATATGTCGATATGTTAATACATACCTAAATGTATCTTATCCCTCAAGCGCCCACCATAATGAGTAAATGAATATAGTAGGCAAAAAGTTATCAAGACATGTGTGACTCGTTAACCATAATTATTTATTACTCTTAGGAGAAACAAAAATGACGCGTAAGTCTATTATAAAACCCATGTTGCTATCCGCCGTATTGGTAACGTCAGCAGTCAGCTTAAGTGGTTGCGGCTATAACAATCTCCAGTCCCAAGATGAGCAGGTTACTGCTTCATGGTCGGAGGTTGTCAACCAATACCAACGCCGTTCTGATTTGGTCCCTAACTTAGTTACAGTAGTCAAACAGTACGCGGATCAAGAGCAAACAGTCTTTACGCAAGTGGCCGAGGCTCGCTCGCGCGCAGGCGGCATCACTTTAACGCCAGAGGTACTCAACGACCCCCAAGCCATGGAGCGCTATGCAGAAGCTCAAGGACAGATGGACGGTGCATTGTCACGTCTCATGGCGGTCTCTGAGCGTTACCCTGAGCTCAAGTCTGATGCCTTGTTTCAGGACTTGCAAGCGCAGCTAGAAGGCACAGAAAACCGGATTGCGGTTGCCCGTAATCGTTATATCCAAGAAGTACAGGGCTATAACACGACCGTGCGTCAGTTCCCAACCAACATCACCGCCAAAGTATTTGGTATGCAAGCCAAACCAAACTTTACGGTAGCCAATGAGGCTGCGATCTCTACTGCTCCTAATATTGATTTCGATGGAGACAAGGCGGCTACTGAGCAGTAGTGCTCAACTAACAAGCATAACGGTAAAGCGGTGCGATAGACCTGAGTACTATAGGTTTTATACCTATAGCGTGTTAACCTCAGGAAGCATTAACACCAGTTCAACACGAGATAATTCAGCACAGATGTTACCCGAGGTGGTATAGATTAAATGAATAATTCAAAAGCAATCGTATCAGCATTACTACTCACGCTCGGCGCTAGTAGCGCGACCTCGCTGTATGCGGCGCCGAATGATGTTGCTGTCGCTGCGGATAGTACCTCGAATATACAAAATCGTAGCGTTGAGGACCTAGCGGGCATTGCCAAAGCAGGCAAAGCCAATGAGGCTATCAATGATGCGGTACTAGGTAATGATGCTATTAATGAAGCAGTGTTGGGTAATGATGCTCTAAATCCTAATGCTGCTAATACTGATGTTGCTAATAGCGCGACTAATACTCAGGCAAATAATGCTACTTTACCGCCAGTCCAGTCCAGTGCCGCTAGTATAGATGCTGATAAACTGATATTAAATCAGCCAGTCGTTGACCAAGCCAATATTTTAACGGCTCAGCAAAAGCAGCGTTTAACCGAGCAGCTGAGTAGTATTTACCAGAAAGGTTTGGCTCAAGCGGCGGTAGTTATTGTACCGACTACTAATGGTCTACCGATTTTTGACTATGCGTTACAAGTAGCAGATAAATGGCAGTTGGGTGATAAAGACATCGATGATGGCCTGTTAATTGTGCTGGCAGTCAATGATCGTGAGATCTATATTTTAAGCGGTTATGGACTCGAAGGTGTGCTGCCTGATTCCGCACTCAATCGTATTATCCGTGAAGATATTACGCCGCTTTTTAAACAGAACGATTACGCTGCGGGACTTGCTGCGGGTGTTAGTGCCCTCGAAACTCGCCTAAATGCGGATCCTGAAGTGTTGGCACGTGCTGACGCTCAAGCTGCTGAGCGTAGTACTCAGCAAGCCACAGATGAGAACCCGTCATCAATTGCCCTATTCGTTATGGCCTTAATATTCGGTAGCTTTATTACTAGTATCTTTGGCCGTGTGTTTGGCTCTATCTTAACTGCTGGTGGCTTTTTTGCCGGTTCACTGGCATTAGGTGGGGGCTTTTTCATGACCCTGATCATGGCGATATTCTTGTGGATGTTCTTAATTGCTCGTGGTTCTGGCGGTGGACGCGGAGGACGTGGCGGTGGAATGTTCTTCCTACCGGGCTTAGGTGGCGGTAGTAGCGGCGGCGGCGGATTTGGTGGCGGCGGTTTCGGTGGTGGTGGTGGCGGCTTCGGCGGTGGCGGCGCAGGTGGTTCGTGGTAGACTTATTGATTAGACCACATTTAATACGTGACAGCATTTATTAGGCTATATGCATTAAGCTATATTTACTAAATTGTAGTCGCTAGTAGCGTACTTGAGGAAATAATATAATGGCACAAAACAACTTAACCTCATCACAGCCAAGTTTTGCTCGCTGGTGGCGTCAAGTCTTATTTGTCCCAATGCTACATAGCAGGTGGTTGACAGCAGAGTCCAAAGCGCGTTTGACGACCAAAGTGACCAAAGCGGAGCGCGGGCATCGCGGTGAGATATTTTTGGTTATAGAAAACAACCTACCCATTCAAGAGGCTTATCATACTAACTGCCGTGCGCGCGCTATTGACCTATTTAGTGAGTATCGGGTCTGGGATACCGAAGAGAATACCGGTGTCTTAGTCTATGTGAATATCTGTGAACAAAGCTTAGATATCGTCGCTGATCGTGGCATCAGTACGCATGTCAGTCCCACAGTATGGCGAGCAATGTGTGACAAAGCAGTAGCAGGTATCGCTAATAAAAAAACAGAACAGAGCTTGACCGACTTGTTAGATGAAATTGGGCAATTACTCGGTCAGTATTATTATCTTGAAAACAATCCGGAAGGCAACGAGTTGTCTGATACGGTAGTTTTCTTGAAGTAGTTTCTACTACTAAAATAGTGTTGGTTTTGAGAGTCATTTTTTACAGAGTGAATTTACCCTGAGGGTATTGTGCTTTGTATCATAAAATATTTGTGCAGAGTGCTATAAATCAAAAATCACTTGACGTTGTCAACCAAAGTAAAAGGTATTACTGGAGCCATATGATTGACTTAATAAGAAGGTTGCCAAAAGCTGAACTGCATTTACATATTGAAGGCTCACTAGAACCTGAGCTAATGTTTAGGCTGGCCAAAAAAAATAATATTGAGATTCCCTATAAAAATATAGAAGATGTGAGAAATGCTTATAACTTTACTAATTTACAAACCTTCTTAGACATATATTATGCCGGTGCCAACGTACTTATTACCAAAGATGATTTTTATGATTTGACCTGGGAATATATTTTAAAATGTGTTGAAGATAACGTTATTCACACTGAAATATTCTTTGACCCCCAAACGCATACTGCAAGAGGAATATCTTTTGCAACGGTAATAACCGGCATCAAAGAAGCGTTAGCGGATGCAAAAGAAAAGTATGGCATTACCTCTTGTATTATCATGTGCTTTTTGAGGCATTTGTCACAAGATGAAGCCTTTGAAACGTTAGAACAGTCTTTAATGTTTAAAGAAGACATCATTGGTGTTGGTCTCGATTCTGCAGAGCTAGGAAACCCGCCTTCGAAGTTTGAACAGGTGTTTAAAAAAGCCAAAGAACTGGGCTTTAAGTTGGTAGCTCATGCCGGTGAAGAAGCTGATTTTACCTACATTTACGAAGCTTTAGATTTGTTAGGTATTGATAGAATTGACCATGGTGTTCAATCTATCAACAGCCCAGAACTTATGCAAAGACTTAAAGATGAACAAGTACCGCTTACCGTTTGTCCGAACTCAAATATTGAGCTAAAAGTTTTTGAGGCTTACACAGACCATAATATAAAAGAGCTATTAGATTATGGACTGAATGTCAGTGTAAATTCAGATGATCCAGCCTATTTTAAAGGTTACATGAACCAAAACTTTATAAACTTGTATGAAAACCTACCATTATCGGAAGATGATGTTATCACCTTGGTAAAAAACTCTTTTAGATCTTCATTTATAGATGAAGATTTAAAAAAAGAGTACTTAGCTAGAGTTGATAGAGCGGTATAAATGTAATTAGCACAGCTATTCATATCGTTATTAGCTAGCATCAGTAACCTGTGTCTTGAAACAATAGAATAAGTCCCTTATCTATGCTTTAAGCTTCTAGTAGACCATTGGCATTAGAAGCTACTCTGTCAGTGCTCAATATTGCTAATATTATTACGGCTGTAGCGCAATGACCTGTTTGATCAGTTGCGGCATCACTATCCCTGCCTTAGCTGCTAGGGTAATATCAACTAGGGTATTGGGTGTGGGATCAGGATTTATTTCGATAATTTTAGCGCCGCTTTGCTTGGCCAACTGCGCAAGTCCAGCGGCTGGATACACCAGACTTGAGGTGCCGATACTGATAAATACCTCACAACGCTCGGCGTTACTTTCTGCTGTTTGCCAGGCCTGCATAGGTAATGACTCACCGAACCAGACAATATCAGGTCGAATATAACACCCACAATGTGTGCAATTTAATAGTTTATCGTCATGATTTCTGACTATATTTGAGCTCTCGGACTGTTCATTAGACTGAGTGGGTAATGTATTGTGGTCAGCGTTATGAGTCTTGGATTGATTATTAGGCTTATTATTGGATTTATCGTTATAAGGCTGGTCACATTGACTACAGCGATTATGCCAAAGATGTCCATGTAAATGAGTGACCGTGCTGCCAGCTTGTTCGTGCAAATCGTCAACGTTTTGAGTGATTAAACTAAGCTGCTGCTTATGTAACTTAGCATGCTGCTGCCATTGAGCCAGAGCATGATGCGCCGGATTAGGTACTTTATCGCTTACTAGTTGCCTACGCCATTGATACCACGACCATACCAGCTGAGGATCACGTGCAAAAGCGGTACAAGTCGCTAAATCCTCAGCGCGGTATTGTTGCCATAAGCCAGTTTGCTTATCCCGGAAAGTAGGGATGCCACTTTCTGCTGAGACCCCAGCTCCCGTTAAGATACAAATACGCTTTTTTGAAACTAACAATTCGGCAGCACGCTTCACGTCGCCTACTAACGCTGCTGATAACGCTGTTAACATGGCATAACCCCTGCTAATAATGGATATATACCCTCATGATAGACGGAATTTGGTGGCTTGTCATATTGCTTGCAGTGGGCGCTGGTCTATGGTTGCTGGCACATAAGCGCGGTGCTAAAAAGGATGACGTAAACACGGTCGCCACGCGTACAAAAGTGGCTTCTAACGATGCGCTACAAAAAACAGCTGTTATGCTTAAACAACACTTTCCTGACTATCGTGTCACTCGTAAAGGAAATCATTTGCTGATTATCAAACAGGGCAAAAAAATCGCGATGATTACCATTGATAAGAAGCTCGCCACCGGTCAGCGTCGTTTGGGTGACGTGCCTATCCTTAACTATCATCGTACACCCAGCCGCACACAATTAAGCACGAACTTACAAGAAGTCAAGTAGTCTAAAATAGTTAGGCGATGTCAGGACAGTTAGAACAATACGGATAATATTAAATTGCTAAAGCCAATAAATCTTTGATTCAAGTTTTAAAGGTAATAACAAGTAACAGCCAAGCACATAAAGCGTTGGTATCAAAGGGGTTTAGAGGTGTGAGGTAATACTAGGGAAGGGTGAAATACGATTATTGGTGCGCTCGGCGGGAATCGAACCCTCGGCTTCGGAGGCTAGACCCACCATATTTCGTTAACTAATCTTAATGTATAATAACCTGCCATGGTATACGTAGAAATGGCTTAAGTAAGATGCACTGAATGACCTTTAGCATAATTTAAAGCAATATATGAAGTCCTAATATCCAATTTTGGTCACTATTAAAGCATCAATATGATGTATTTACAGTAGTATAAATACATCGTATTGATGTCTTATTTTTTATGGATCACCTCTTTAACTATTCTCTAAGCATCTATACCCTAAGATCATCTAAACAATCTGCTGTGAAAGTGGTTTACTATTTCCACTACTATCAAAAATTTAATGCTATTAAATCCATCACCTTTTAAGCAACAGGCGCCAAACGTTGATAACCAAATCAAAGATGGTGGTCCTGCCTTATCTAATTTGCAAAAAGGCGACGGTCCTACTAATAATACCGCTATTAACGTCGCCACTTCACCATCTGGCGATGAAATAAGAAGCGTCAATGGCGCGACAAGTCTGCCCAATAGCAGTCTCTACACTATCGATGCCGATAGTACTAATGGCTACTTAGTAGAGACTGATCCTGACTTTGCCAGTTATCGCAATTGGCTGACCTCAGACTATAGGTTAGACAGGCTCAAGCTTGATCCTAATATCACCCAAAAACGCTTAGGCGATGGCTATTACGAGCAGCAGTATATTCGTGATCAAATCATGATGCTAACAGGACGCTATTATCTACAAGATTACAGCACCCAAGATGCTCAGTTTAAAGGGCTGATGGATGCGGGCGTCACCACCGCGCAGACGTTAAACCTACGTCCAGGTATTGCTCTTACGGCAAGCCAAGTGGCTAATCTAACTAGCGATATCATCTGGATGGAGCAGCAACAAGTCACTCTCGCGGATGGCAGCACGCAAAGCGTACTGGTGCCAAAAGTCTATGTTCGAGCCAACCAAGGCGCGATCAGAGGAGACGGTAGCTTTATTGCCGCAGAAATGGTCAACCTAAGCCTAACGGGTAATCTAGATAACCAAGGTCTCATCTCTGCTCAAAAAACGCTCAATATCAATGCTGATAATATCAATAATACCAATGGTGGTCGCCTACGTGCGGCTGATGCCAGATTAACTGCTGAGAATAAAATAACCAACGTGGGCGGTAGCATCTTTGCTGACAATACTTTAGGTCTAAAAGCCAAGAGTGTTGAGAATACGAGCACCACCTTTACTACCAACAACCAGCTTGGCGCTAGTAGCGCGACACGCACAGGCATTGATCAAGTAGCATCAATCGGTGTTGGTGACGGCCTGCGAGGTCAAGTGGATGCTAATGGTAAAGCGCTCACTACTTTGGCGATCAACGCGACTAATGATGTCACTTTCAACGCTGGGATTTTAAATAATCAAGGTGGCAACACCCAAATCGTCTCTAAAGAAGGCAATGTGGCCTTTAACGCTATCAATACGGGCAATGAAATCCGTGCCATTGGCGATGCTGACAACTACTACATAGACGGTCAAAGCCAAGATATCGGCAGCCGTGTCTCAAGCTATGGTGAACTTGATATCGCCGCTAAAAATGTTTCAGGAACCGCAGCGACACTGACCAGTGATAGTGGTAATACCTCTATCTACGCTGAAAAAGATATCACCTTTAAAGAGGGCCGTGCCACCGAGCAGTTCTCAATCGCTAATAAAATGACCAGCAGTGGCTTCTTAAGTAAAAAGACCACCCAAGAGCGCTTTGACTCACAAAGCGATAATGCCATCAGCAGCAACATTGAAGGCAACCAAGTCGCTATTCAAGCGGGTAATGACATCAGTCTCACCGGTACTAACGCCATCAGTGATAAAGGCACTAGTCTCACTGCTGGTAGCAATATCGACATCCTAGCCGCGCAAAACACCTCAAGTGAAAGCACCTTTAGTCAAACTAAAAAGTCAGGATTGTTTGGCGCTGACGGCGGCATGGGCTTTACCATCGGTAAGCAGCAAAGCGATGAGACTAATGCTCAAACTGCCCTGACCAATACCGCCAGCAATGTCGCTGCTATCGACGGCAACGTCATCATCACGGCAGGTGGCAAATATCAGCAGACTGGTAGTAACCTTATCGCAGGGATGGGTGATGATAGTAGCTTAGATATTAATGACGCCCTTGATAACAGCAGTCGCGGCAATACTGTCGTTCGAGCCAAAACGATCAACATCGATAATGCGATGGATGTTTACGCTAATCAAAGCGAAAGTAAGTTCAAGCAAAGCGGTCTTACCGTCTCCGTCTCTAACAGCCTTGTGGACAGTGCGCAAAGTATTAATGCTCTCGTTGGTGCCAGTAGCAACACCGAAAGCGTACGCATGAAAGGTATGGCGGCAGTTGCTGGAGCATTGAAAGTAAAAGTACTCGCTGCCGAGGCTGATGAAGCTGCACGAGGACTTTTAACTGGTGGCGTTAATACGCAAAGTTTAAAAGGACTTGGCAACACCCGCATTCAAGCCACTATTGGCACTCAAAAGTCTCAGTCTAATAGTTCAAGCTACACTGAGGTCAATCAAGGCTCAAATATCACCAGCAATAATCTCGCGCTCATTGCCACAGGCGGTGGCACTGATAGCAACATTAATATCAACGGTAGCAATCTAGACATTACTAACAACGCCCTATTCCAAGCCGATAACGACTTCAACGTCAACGGTGTGGCGCAAAACAGTAATACTCGTAGCACGAACAAAAGCTCAAGTACCGCTATTGGCGGTTATATGGACAGTAGTGGCTCAGGCGGTATCACTGCCAGTGCCAGTCGCGCTAAAGGCTATGCTAACAGCGACTCAGTGACTTATGCCAATAGCAACATCAAAGTTGGTGGCACCAGTACCTTTGATATCGGTAATGATGTCAATATCAAAGGCGGTGTCATTAATACTGGTAGAGCACAAGGCGTTATTGGTGGTAACGTCAATATTGAATCTTTACAAGACACGGCTACGTACGATAGTAATCAAAAGAACGCAGGCTTTACTCTTGATGTGGCTTTAGAGGGTGCAGGGTCTAGTCTATCGGTCAATGGCGGCAAGACCGATATCAATGCAGACTCTAAGATGGTAGCTCAGCAATCAGGCATCTTCACAGGGGATGGTGGCTTTGATCTGGTGGTCGAAGGTAAGACTAATCTTATTGGTGGGGCGCTATAACTACGACTGATGCCGCCGTAGCAGCAGGACGTAATAAGTATGTCAGCAAAGGCGGTATCGTCACCCAAGACATTGAGAACTACAGCAACTATGAGGGTGATGCAATACAAGTTGGTTTAAGTTTAGGCAATACTACAGGCAAACCACAAGCGACGATGAATGGGCTTGGCTATGGCACGGATGGCGATAGTAATAGTAGTGTCACTCGTGCAGGTATTACAGGAATAGCTGGCAACAGTGGTATTACCACGGACAATTGCGCTGAGTATGCAGGCGCACTGGATAATGTGTTTGATGCAACAAGAGTCAATGAGGAGCTTGGGGCGCAGACTCAGATTACGCAAGAGTTTGGTAAGGAAGCGCCGAAGGCGGTTGGGGATTATGCGAGTAGCCGTCAACTAGATCTTATCAATGAAGGTAGAGTAAATGAAGCCGATAAATGGGCAGAAGGTGGCGCTTATCGCGTTGCGCTACATACGTTAGTTGGTGCTATTGCCACAGGTAGTGTAGAGGGTGCATTAGCCAGTGGAACGACGGCAGTTTCTGTACCAGCGGTAGATAAGTATTTAGAGAAACAAGGCGTTGATGAGACCACTCGTGATGCACTTTTATTAGGTTTATCAGCGGCAGCTGGCGCAGTCGTTGGCGGTGATACTGCTAGTACAGCTACAAGTTTTAGTCAGACGCAGAATAACTATTTGACCCATAAACAAATTGCCGAATGGGGTAAAGAGTTAGAGTCTTGTGTTAAAAATAGAGGCAGTCAATGTACTATATCGGCTAAAGAAGCTATTAATAATAAATACACTAAAAAATCTGAACAGCAGCAACAAGAACTAAAGTCAGCTTGTGGTGCAAATGGTAATGCACAAAAATGCGATATCATAAGAAACAACTACTACAATGTTGAGGGTATACCATACGATAAACAAGCTGATAAATATGCACCAAAAATTATAAGCTACGGTTATGGATCAAAAGCTAGTAGTAAGTTGGGTGTAATACAAACCATGCATAACATGGAAGCAGAAGGCGTATTTATTCAGCAAACTGCTAATCAAGAAAGAGAAAAAGGTCGTTCTGGTAAGGCTTTTGCGATGGAGATGGCTCCTGTAATAGCTGGAAGTGTTATAGCAGGAAAAATGGGTAGTAGTCGTGGTAATGTTACTAAAGTAGTTCCCAATGGTAAACACATTCAAGTTGAAACCAAAACGCGTATTATTTCTGGTGCAAAAGTAGAAGACAAACCAACTGGTCGAGTAATAACAGGGAATGTAGATTTAAAACCAACCATAGATAGAATCAATAGCGGACAAAAGTCTAAACACCGTAACGATGGTGAAAACTTTAGAAATAGTCAAGGTAGATTACCCGCTAAACCAAAAGGATATTATACTGAGTATGTTGTATCTCCTCCTCCAACTTTTAGATATCCTGGTGCTCAAAGAGTTGTAGTTGGTAAAAATGGAGAAACCTATTATACTCCTAACCATTATGAAAGTTTTATAAGGGTTCAATAATGAACAATATCGAAATAAAAGATTGTTTAGATATGGTTAATATTCATGAAAACGGTATAGTGATAACTTTAAATAAAGAGTATCTTTCTGGTAAAGATGTCGCTAAAGATATTGAAAGTCAGCTACCTAATAACAATGATCTAGAGGTTGAAAACTGGGATGCCTTTTATGATAATTTATGTTCTTTAGACTATGAACTTGATAAGAAATTTAAAAGTGTAACTATAATTCATAGTTCATATTTAGATGTAAATGACGACTCAATGATTACTTATCTTCAAATTATTTTTGACGCTTGTAACAGTTACTATAAATCTACTGATATTAACGAGGGGTTTAGTTTGCATGCTGTTTTTTTATCTAAGCATATGACTATTTACAAAGAAGTAGAGTCTCTAGAATTCTATTGATTCCGACATATAAACTATATGGAGCTCCCACCTCTAAAATGGCCTAAACTTAAATAAAAGCTACGATACAATAAGTGTCGTAGCTTTTTTCATTTATCTATGCCAACAGCCAAATCAACGTCGGCGGCACCACAACCCTTGACATCGGCAACGATCTAAACATCAAAGGGGGCGTCATTAATACAGGTCGCGCCCAAGGCACTATCGGTGGCGATGTCAACATAGAGTCACTACAAGACACGGCTACGTACGATAGTAATCAAAAGAACGCAGGCTTTACTCTTGATGTGGCTTTAGAGGGTGCAGGGTCTAGTCTATCGGTCAATGGCGGCAAGACCGATATCAATGCAGACTCTAAGATGGTAGCTCAGCAATCAGGCATCTTCACAGGGGATGGTGGCTTTGATCTGGTGGTCGAAGGTAAGACTAATCTTATTGGTGGGGCGCTATAACTACGACTGATGCCGCCGTAGCAGCAGGACGTAATAAGTATGTCAGCAAAGGCGGTATCGTCACCCAAGACATTGAGAACTACAGCAACTATGAGGGTGATGCAATACAAGTTGGTTTAAGTTTAGGCAATACTACAGGCAAACCACAAGCGACGATGAATGGGCTTGGCTATGGCACGGATGGCGATAGTAATAGTAGTGTCACTCGTGCAGGTATTACAGGAATAGCTGGCAACAGTGGTATTACCACGGACAATTGCGCTGAGTATGCAGGCGCACTGGATAATGTGTTTGATGCAACAAGAGTCAATGAGGAGCTTGGGGCGCAGACTCAGATTACGCAAGAGTTTGGTAAGGAAGCGCCGAAGGCAGTGGCTGAGTTCTCTGAAAATAGACAGACACAGTTGATACTCGATGGCGATTTAGAGGGTGCTGAAAAGTGGGCAGATGGTGGCGCTTATCGGGTTGCTTTGCATACCCTAGTTGGTGCTATTGCTACAGGTAGTGTCAAAGGAGCATTAGCCAGTGGCACTACAGCCGTTTCTATTCCAGCAGTAAGCGACTACCTAGATAAACAAGGTGTTGATGAGACTACGCGCGATGCATTACTACTAGGCTTATCGGCTGCTGCTGGAGCTGTCGTTGGTGGAGACACTGCAAGTACAGCTAGTAGTGTGAATCAGACACAGAATAATTTCTTAAGTCATAAAGATAGAGAAGCTCTTAATGCATTATTAGGTAAAGCTAAAAAGAATGGCGGACTTAGTTTGAAAGATTCAGAAAGCTTAATATACCTAGTACAATATGATCAGGTCACTAATATTATCTTAGAACAGTATAGAAAAGACCCCTCTTCTTTAAGCCAAAAAGATTTAGACTTTTTAGCAGTAGCTTTAAATGACTTAATGGCTCAAGGTGGTTATGATGCAGTAGCAGCTAAAACACTTATTAGTGGAAGTTCAGCCGCAGGGTATACTACAGACAACTTTTTAAATGCCCCTAAAGTTGCAAGTGAGGTATCGAATGCAAGAGGTGATTTCTGGGATAATCCCCTAAAGTTCTTGTCTTATACTAGACCTAAAAGTGAGAATCAGGAGGTCTACAATGAAGCTCTTGCTACCAGTAGTATCAATACTCGACAAAGAGAGCTATCTAGATTGGGTGGCGATGCTATATTTGTATCGCCTGGTGCTTTAGGATTAGCTCTACGTGGCGCATTGGCAGCTAAAGGTGTATATGATGTCGGTTATGGTGGTGCAGCAATTTACGATGGTCAATATAAAGCGGGTATAGTTAAAGTTGGTATTGGTGCTTTAGAGATTGTGCCTGCTGTTGCATTGGGTTCAGTTAAAGCTGGAACAAATAGATTAAATAATCAAAATAAAAATAGAACTTTCGAGTCCACTGATCCTCACGTTGCAGGTGTAGCAAATTATATTGAGAGCAAATATCCAGGCTTAATTAAAAATGTAAATGTTCCAGTACGTAGGGGCGATGGTTCGTTAATTACTGACGCTGATATATTACTCACCAATGGAACAATAATCCAAATAAAATCTGGCGGAGGTAAGGGATTGACAAGTCAAATTCAAAGAACAGAGACTGGCACTGGTGCAAAAACTGTGGGCTATGGTCCAGACTTGAAACCATCAATTGTAAAAAATGGGCAAGGCAAAGTTACTAAAAATATTGACGAACTCATTGAAATGGTGAAATAGATGAAAATTATAACCATGTATATTGAAAATGACAAAGCAGAAATGATTTATAAATCAGGTGAACATGTACATGAATGTATCTATATTCCTAGTTCTCATATAGCTAATTTGATAATAAATACATACGATGATTGGAATGTCGAACTTGATGAAGAAGAAATTAAATTTATAGCAAATAAAATAGGAAAGTTTAAAGCCTATTCTATAACTTGGAAGTCAGATATAAGTTTATATGAATATGTTATTAGTTTAAGTGATAAGTTAAATTTTATTCTAGATAACGACAAGGGGAACGTAAATAGTAATAAAGAGATAGCAGCAATGAGTTTCAATGAATTCTTGAATTGGATAAGCTAATTAATATTAAATAATGTCTATCAAAATTATATAGACGTAGTTTTACTACTTCTCTTGCGAAACCCAATCAATACAGTAAGAGATAACGTTATGAAAGAATACTTAACACATCAAGAAGCTTATGAAGCTATGTTTGCTTTTTTAGAAGATTATTACAACAGGTCAAAGTCCAACGAAATAGGTGGCCTTCTAGGTTCTATGTCATTAATCGAAGGAAGACCTGTAGATTCAGCGTTATGGGATGACTGGTGTGATGCTATTGAAAAATCGTTCGAAGATCCGAACGGAGCTCAATTAAATCTATCCAATAGGGAATAACTAGATAAGACGTATTCAGTGAATTGAATAACTTGTGGAGGTCAGTTCATAACGGATCGTAGCTTTTTTCTTATTCTTACGCCAATAGCAACATTAAAGTCGGTAGCACCACCACCTTTGACATAGCTAACGACGTCAACATCAAAGGCGGCGTGTTTGATACCGACAAAGCACAAGGCATCATCCGTGGTAACGTCAATACCGAATCGCTACAAGATACGGCCACCTATGATAGTAATCAGAAGAACATGGGCTTTAACCTTGATGTCGATCTAAAAGGCGCAGGCTCAAGCCTATCTCTCAATGGCGCTAAAACCAATATCAATGCAGACTCTAAGATGGTCGGTCAGCAAACAGGTCTCTTCGCCAACGAAGCCGACTTAGTTGTTGAAGACAAAGGCAACTTTAAAGGCGCCGTCTTGAACCGGCCCGGGATTGTCGGAGACTTAACATTCTGAGAGAATACGACAATGAAAACACGAAACTATACCCCTGAGATTAAAGAACGCGCTGTTCGCATGCTGATTGAAGCCGCGAGCGACTACCCCTCCACATAGTCAGCTATCCAAGCTATTGCCCCTAAAATAGGCTGCACACCTGAAACTCTACGATCCTGGCATAAGAAGCATATAGAACAAACCATTCCTGCCTCGGTACAAGCTCAAAGCCAAGAGCAACGTATCAAAGATCTTGAACGCGAAAATAGAGAACTCAAGCAAGCCAATGAGATTATACGTAAGGCTGCTGCTTTTTTCGCCCAGATAGAGACGGGCCGCTGACTAAAATCATGATTCAATTCATCGACGACAATAAATTCCTTTATGGGGTCGAGCTGATTTGTAGAGTTCTACCGATTGCCCCATCAACTTACTATCACGCTAAGAATTTAGAGAGTTGCCCTGAAAAGCGCTCACTACGCAGTCAGCATGACGACTATTATCTCAGCGAGATTAAACGCGTCTGGCAGAACAGTAAATGTCGTTACGGTGCTCGTAAAATCTGGCAGCAGATGAAAGCTGACAGGTTAAAGGTTGCTCGATGTACCGTAGAGCGTTTAATGAGACAGCATGGCCTACAAGGCGTCTGGCGTGGCAAAGGTAAGATTACCACCAATAGCCGTGACGATCAGCTGCGGGCTGATGACTTAGTGAAACGTAACTTTATAGCCAGTCATCCCAATCAGTTATGGGTTGCTGACTTTACTTATATCAAGACGACTAGCGGCTGGGTTTACACGGCCTTCATCATTGATGTGTTCGCTCGTAGCATTGTCGGCTGGAAGGTGGCCAATCGTATGAATACCAAATTAGTATTAGATGCCTTAGAGCAAGCCCTGTCTGACAGAGGCAAGCCTAAGGATGTTATTCACCATAGCGATAGAGGCAGTCAGTATTTATCCATTCGCTATACGGATAGAATGACCGAGGTGGGCGTTCAAGCATCCGTGGGTACGACGGGTGATTCATACGATAATGCGTTAGCTGAAACCGTCAATGGGCTGTACAAGACGGAGGTGATTCATTATTTAAAAGAGCAATGGAATGGCATAAATGATGTTGAATTAGCAACGCTTGAGTGGGTTGATTGGTTTAATAAGATACGTTTGCACAGCGCGATTGGATATGTATCGCCTTTTAAGTATGAGTCAATGTATTATGATAATCTTAATCGGTTAAGCCTAGTGGCCTAACTTAAATAAACAGTCTCCGATATAGTCGGGGCGGTTCAGTATTCTCACCACTGACAATCGCGAAGCACTCGCGGGTAAGCTTGAGAGTGTGTTTGATGCCACTCGTGTGACTGAGGAGCTGCAAGCACAGAATCAGATTACTAAAGAGTTCGGTAAGGAAGCGCCGAAAGCGGTTGGGGATTTTGCGGTTAATCGACAAATAGATCTTATTGAACAAGGCAAAGTAGATGAAGCTGACAAATGGGCAGAAGGTGGCGCTTATCGTGTTGCCCTGCATACCTTAGTTGGTGCTATCGCTACAGGTAGTGTTGAAGGCGCATTAGCAAGTGGGACAACCGCTGTCTCTATTCCTGCGGTAGGTCGTTATCTTGATGAGCAAGGCGTTGATGAGACGACCAAAAGCGCTATATTGCTAGGATTATCAGCAGGTGTAGGTAGTGTTGTTGGTGGAAATACAGCAGGTGCAGCTAGTAGTGTCAATCAAACTCAGAATAATTACTTGAATCATATTGAACATGAAATATTGAATGAATTACGTGCTAAGAAAGAACGTATGACTGGCAAAGGAAACGTACGTTTATGTAATAGAAGCGCAGAATGTAGAGCAGAACTTGCTGATATAAATAAAGATATTAAGATTTATGAGGATCTAAGTGCTGATCGTGATGCAGAGTTCAACGCTGCTTATGATAATTGCAGAAAGGGTGCGGGCTGTAATAAATTCTATGATCTTCATGTTACTCAGAGAATAAGATGGAATGAATCAGCTGACGAATTATTTAAATCTGAGCGTCAGAAGTGGACAGCTGTAAGTGATGATGAAAATGCTTTTCATAACTATGATGCTAATGGAAAACTTTCATATCTGTCTGGTGGCAAGTTACGGTATAAGAAATACGTTCATGATAATGGTCAGCTTGAAATTGTAGTAGACTCATTGCAAAATAATAAAGTCGTTTATGATCCAAAAAATGCTGGAAGCTATAACTACTATAGCTCAGTTAAAGGTACACCTGCTACAGATACATTAGGACATATAGACTATGATGTTGATCCTTATATAGATTTTGGTAGCGGCAAAGGAGACACAACAACAATATCTCAGCGAAGAAAAATTCCTGTTAGTAAAACACTTCCTTATGTTAAGGTTTCAACTACGGCTGGGAAATTGTTTGGAGAATTACAAGACCCAAATAACTTTCCAGGGTGGAATCAAAAAAATATGGTGCAATTAGAAAATGATAAAGCTATTTTGAAATATAAAGAGGCAGAAGGAAATGCTAGAAAATAGTTTAATTAAATATGCAGTAATTACTACTTTTTCAATATTGTTGGGATGTTTTTTTATTTTTCTGTTCATCCAAGCAGGTATAACTGACAACTCGTTATATTTATCAACTGTTATAATGAATTTTATAGCTAGTTGCTTTATATGGTCGCGAAGTAAAAGAAATATATACTTTGTATTCGGTTTCTTGCTTGTTAGTTTTTTTACAATGTTTGTTGGAAATTTTTCAGATTCAAAATTATTATTTATCATTTACTTGATAAATGGGGCCTTGTTGCGCAACTTAAGTTTAACCTAACACTTTCTATGGAATCAGCGATTAGACCGCAACCGTCACCGGCATACCAAGCATTGTCCATCGA
>NZ_JAXCIB010000021.1:0-22750 GCF_035984995.1 Psychrobacter sp. PL15 | reverse complement strand
GTTTCTACGCCAAGGATGGATGGAAAACGACTTATCTAAATTGTTTTATGATATTAATCCTTGTCATAACACTTTTATTTTGAATTGACTATATCGATTTTGGCAACGTTAAAGGAGATAAAACTAGTCTAATAGATAGGAGAAAAGTTCCAACTCCTTATAGTATTGAGACTGGAACTATATTAGGCAATTTGCCTAATGTAAATAAAAACTCGAATTCGATTTTAGGTCAAAAATATTACGAAAAAATTATCAATGATAAAATTAACAATGCTACTAAAGCATTTGAACAAGCGAAATAAGCCAATGAGAAAAAAGGAAAAGTATATATATATAATTTCGTTCATTATTATAATGATACCGATAATATTTTTCGTATATAGATTTATAATGTCAACCATATTTTTAATGGGGGTATAAATGCTATTAAATAATTTAATAGGACACAAAAATAAATACTTATATAGTCTAATCCAAATAAAAACGATACAATACTATTAACAATCGCATTTAATGAAATAAACAATGACTTATTCAATCGACTATCGCAAACAGGTACTTTCTAGCATCGCTGATGGCATGACCATCCGAGAAGCTGCTCTGTTTTATGGACTTAGTACTAGCACCATTCACAGCTGGCAACAGAATTTAGCCCCTAAAACAAAGAGAAATAAAGCACCGACTAAAATACCTGATGACGCTTTGATTGAAGACGTAAAAAGACACCCTGATGATTATAACTATGAAAGAGCTCATCGCTTGAACTGTAGTAACACGGGCATCTTTAATGCTTTAAAGCGTCTTGGCATCAGTCAAAAAAAAGACCTTGGAACATCCAAAAGCGTGTCCGATAAAAAGAGCGATATATCAGAATAAGCTTGATAGCTTTATGCAGCAAGGCTATCCCATTGTATATATGGACGAAAGTGGCTTTGAGGCTGAAACCATTCGTCCCTTTGGCTATGCACCGATAGGTAAACCTTGTATTGATCGCTACAACTGGCAAGCAAAAAAGCGTACGAATGTCATCGGCGCTTTATATGAAAGGATGCTGTTTGCCCTTGATTACTTTGAGACAAACATTAATAGTCACGTATTTTATGACTGGTGCAAACACACCTTAATTCCAAATCTTGAAACGAAATGCGTGATTGTAATGGATATGAGCAAGGATAGAGCAAAGCACTGCTTTGCCCGAGCGCAAGGTAAGAGCTGTGCTCGAGTGACTCGGTTTCATAAAAATAAGCGTATTCAAAAACTACTCAATAGGCATGGCCATCGCATTCTATGGCTACCACCGTACAGCCCTGATCTTAACCCTATCGAGAAAAAATGGGCTCAGGCTAAATTCCTACGCCAAGGTTGGATGGAGAATGATCTACCTAAACTATTTCATGATATGGGCTGTATCGATTTTATAAGGACTTAACTATATCTTGTATTCGAGAAAAGAACTTTTGGAATAAAGGTATAACTAAAGAACTACTTGATATTTATATGAATTCTCAAGTAGTGAACAAAAAGCTATACCATTTATTTTATGCTTTAGAAAACCACGTTTTATGTTTAAGTGATTTTAAAAGTATATTATTAAAGTTATTTATTGAAATAACTACAGCCAGTCTATCTGATGAAACTAAACAAATTGTTTACAGTGAAATGGACAAATTAACCAAAATATTGCAGAGAATATATGATGAAGCGGTCGATGATGAGGACGATGTTACTCTGAGTCTATGCTTAGATGTTTGGGATAATTTGTTAAGGTCAGATAGCTATGAGGTAAAGCGAGCAACTAGGCATATTGAAAATGGACTGCTGAGTTAGCGATTATTACTTCGAAAATGGACTAAGTAACCATAACCGACTTTTAACAACTTTGGTCACAAAATGGTCACCGTTTGGTCACCGAGCACTTGGTCACTGATTTTTAATTGTAGGATGTATGAACGTAAACTTGTAATAAATACATTATTGTAGGGCAGGCTATTTATTAAGATTCAGTATAGATATATTATCTGACCCTCATTAATAAAGGGTTCGAAGAGAAATAGCAGACACAAAAAAACCTCAAACAATCTAATGCTTGGGGCGAAATTTGAACAAAACTTAAGCTATAAATAGTGGTGCGCTCGGCGGGAATCGAACCCACGACCCTCGGCTTCGGAGACCGATACTCTATCCAACTGAGCTACGAGCGCATTGTCATTACTTAAAATATCATCACTCAAAAGTATGATTATCTAAAGGTATAATTGTTTAAAATATCGACGATTAATCGTGGTTTATTTTAAATTGTTTTTATTTAAACAAACACCCTGTTTTAAAGAGCATGGAGAAATAAAGACCGCCTAGTCTAACAAATAAAAGCTCAAAAGCCAATCGGTGAAACGGATGATTAATATTTTTTAAGAAAAAACAACACAGTCAGTAAACAAGCATGGCAATCTAACCCTCTTTTCCCTTATAATGAAGGGGAGAATGCCCATTGATGATCACCGATTACAATTGTGCCCGCTAACCTGAAGCCTGTTTGCTATTGATGATGACTTCATCAAACGAAGATAAACAGAGCGTCTCTGTTGAGCCAGCCACTTGTATACGTAATAAGAGAACGTGACGAATGAGAAAAGTAGTTATGTTATCGGCAGCTGCCATTCTAGGAATCGCTAGTATCGCAGTGAGCCAAGCTGAAGATATCGCAGAAACTCCCGTAACCACTTCTGATGTAGCAGAAGCTAAGGAAGTTGTAGCAGAGGCTCCTGAAGTGCTTGGTGACGATACCCAGGCCGCCGCCGATACAACAACCGATGCTGCTGCTGACACAACAATGGCTGCTGCCGCTCCAGTTGCTGCACCGATGGTCGCTGTCGCTGACGAAGAGCCTATTCCACAAGATACGCCACAAGTGCAAAAGCTAATTGCCCTGTATCCAAACCTTATTGCACGTATTCAGCCGATTGGCCGTGTGTGCTTCGAAGAAGGTGATATCTGCGATGTGACGGCGCGCTCGTCTGGTCCGTCAGCCGGTGACGGACCTCGTGACGGTGTGGCTGTTTATAATGCTGTATGTCAAACCTGTCACGCAGCAGGCTTGCTCGGTTCACCGATTCTAGGTGATGCTGGCGCTTGGGGACCACGTATAGCGCAAGGTGCGGAGACTTTATATACTCATGCTATCAATGGCTACAATGCCATGCCTGCTAAAGGTGGCGCTGATATCCCTGATGAAGAAGTACAAAATGCTGTCGACTACATGATCAGCGAAGCCAGCTAATTGGTCGCCACTAGCACGGTTAGCAACTGTCAGTAGAATTGAGCATTGAAAAACATCGAGTTGATAAGTTAATTATTAACTCATCTACTTACTCATAATTTAGTTTGCTTTTTATGATGTTCGAATTTGTAGTTTGTGCTACCGCCTACGTTTGAAAAGCGCCTATTTCATGCAATGAGATAGGCGCTTTTTTGTGGCTACTCATTGTGGTCTTCACAATATATAGCGTATCAATATGATGCTGGTGACTTCATACAGTTGAAATCTATCAGTAGCAGCCTCACATTAAGGCACTACAACATCTATTTTATAATTCATGTTATTTATTTCATAAACCTATAAAAGAGGTATTCATGTCTGAAGTACCAGCGCTTTCTGTCCAGAATTTATCCAAAACTTACGGCAACGGCTTTTCAGCGCTAAAAAATGTCAGCTTAACGGTGCCACAAGGTGGGTTTTTTGCGCTGCTTGGGCCAAACGGTGCTGGCAAGTCAACGATGATTGGCATTATCAGCTCTTTGTTTCAACCGACTAATGGTAGTGTGCAGATTTTTGGCGCTGATTTGTTAGCCAATCCTTCGGTAGCCAAGCAGTATCTAGGCGTGGTGCCGCAAGAGTTCAATTTTAACCAGTTTGAAAAAGTAGAAGATATTTTAATTACTCAAGCGGGTTATTTTGGCATATCTGCTAAAGAGTCAAAGCCGCGTGCTGAGCGCTTGCTAAAAGCATTAGGTCTGTGGGACAAGCGCGATAGCATGTCGCGAGAGCTGTCAGGTGGTATGAAGCGCCGGTTGATGATTGCGCGGGCACTGATTCATAAGCCTAAACTATTGATTCTTGATGAGCCTACTGCCGGGGTTGATATTGAGTTGCGCCGCTCGATGTGGGAGTTTATGCAGCAAATTAATATTGAAGAAAACACCACTATCATTCTCACGACTCATTATCTAGAAGAAGCTGAGCAGCTGTGTAAGCGTATTGCAATCTTAGATCATGGCGAGATACGTATTAATACTGAAATGAAAGATTTGCTGGCGCAGTTGTCGGTCGAGACTTTTGTGCTAGATTTGACTAAACCGCTCACTCAGCCTTTAAAGATAGATAAGGTAACTGCAATTGCCCAGCCTGATGAGATGACTGTAGAAGTGACCTTGAGTAAGGGTGAGACTCTCAACTGTGTTTTTGACCAGCTCACCAAGCTTGATGTCAAGGTGGCCAGTATGCGCAATAAGTCTAATCGTTTAGAGGAACTGTTTATGCGGTTAGTAGACAAAAATGTTCAGAATGAGGACAGTATGAAGGAGGCAGGGTTATGAAACAGCCAGTAGTTATAGACCCTAATGAGACCATGTCTTGGGCTAAAAAGTGGATTGCTTTTCGCACTATATTAATAAAAGAGATTCGCCGCATCCTGCGTATTTGGCCACAAACTCTGTTGCCACCAGTCATTACTATGGCCTTATATTTTGTCATATTTGGTAAGATGATTGGCTCAAGAGTAGGGGACATGGGCGGTGTACCCTATATGCAATTTATTGTGCCTGGTCTCATCATGATGGCAGTGATTACCAACAGTTATTCTAACGTGGTATCGAGCTTTTTTAGTGCCAAATTTACCGCCAGTATTGAAGAGCTGTTAGTATCTCCGGTTTCTAAACATGCCATATTACTGGGCTACATCGGTGGTGGTATTTTTCGCGGTCTGATTATTGCTATTATTGTCTCTATCGTCGCGCTATTTTTTACCAAGTTAGGTATCGACCATCTATTTGTCACTATTTTTACGGTGCTAGGAACGTCTATCCTGTTCTCGCTCGGCGGCTTTATTAACGCGGCATATGCACGTTCATTCGATGACATTACTATTATTCCAAGCTTTGTATTGACACCACTAACCTTTTTGGGCGGGGTGTTTTATTCAATGGAAAATTTATCTACATTCTGGTACAACGTCTCACTATTGAATCCTATCGTTTATATGGTTAACGCTTTCCGTTACGGTATTCTCGGTCACTCTGATGTCAATGTTTGGTATTCGATGATGGCCATTTTTATATTTTGTGTGGTGTTCTATATCATCTCTTACCGTCTACTGAGTAATGGCTCGCGTATTCGTTTGTAGATAAATACTGAGCTTAATCAAAAGTTATCAGTATGAACATTGATAATAAACAACCAGTAATAAATAACGGTTACGAATAATAGTAATAAAAACTAGGTATGGTGAATACTAACTAAAATAGATATGGGTCATACATTGACAAGACTGACAATTTTCTTGCTTACTGTGTGGCTGCGCTATTCCAGAGGCCTTGGCAATCTCCAACAGTCATACTGACAGTATCCGTTTTAGAGTAGACCAGTTATATAACGAGGAAGTATAAATGAGCATTCATGGTATTTTGGGCGAGCAAACCACTGATTATCCAACCCAGTATAGTCCTGAGACCCTATATCCTATTGCCCGAAGTATTGGGCGTGATGCTATTGGCTGGCAGGATGCTAAGTTGAAAGTTGGCGTAGATTGGTGGCATGCGTTTGAGATGTCGTGGCTTAATCAGCAAGGTATCTCGCAAGTGGCAATGGCGCGTTTTAGCATTCCCGCCAGCTCGTCATATATTGTCGAGTCTAAATCATTAAAGTTATATCTTAACAGCATTAACTTCACTGAATTTAGCAGCTGGGAAGAAGTACAAACCCTGATCGCTAAAGACTTATCAGCTTGCGTGCAAGCTGAGGTAAAATTTGAGTTAATTGCTCTAGATGATACCGAATCAGGATTGCTGATTAGCCAACCTGAGGGCATTTGTATTGATGAGGCCTTGGCAGATAGCATAGGCAAAGTCGCGCTCACTCTCCATCCTGATGCCTCATTGCTTGGTAATATGGCTGTGACGGAACAATCGAACATTACTGAAATAGACAAAAAAAGCGGTCAGTCCCATACTTTTTATTCTAATTTACTACGCAGTAATTGTCCGGTAACCAATCAGCCGGATTGGGGCACTCTGGCGGTGTCGATGACCAGTACGTGTGCAGTTGATGATGCCGCTATGCTACGTTACATTTTAAGCTTTCGTCAGCATAATGGCTTTCATGAGCAGTGTGTGGAGCAGATATTTGCTGATTTAAGCCGCTACTATCAGCCTAGTTCATTGATGGTACGCGCGTGGTATACACGCCGCGGTGGCATAGATATCAATCCTTGCCGCGTCAGTGAGCCGTCTTTACTACCAGCGCCAAGCCGTTTGATTCGCCAGTAGTTTGATTGGTGAAGAAGTAGGTTCAGAAGATAATAATAGGGTTTATGTCATTTTAGTAACCTTCAGCTAAGCCATTACCTATAAAAAAGCGCCTCTCTCATTAACTGAGACAGGCGCTTTTTTATGGCTAATGCTTTCTGATTACCTTATTTACTACTCACTTTTGCTAGAACTTCCTCGCGATTTAACATTAGCTTTTCATTATCACGGCGATTGACGTACTCGTATTTGTCTTCGGCAAGGTTACGATCAGACACGACGATACGGTGCGGAATACCAATTAATTCAAGATCAGCAAATTTAACCCCAGGGCGTTCGTTACGATCATCAAGTAACACGTTGATACCAAGAGATTTAAGCTGTTCATATAAAGCAGTGGCCGTCTGCATGACCAATTCTTCTTTGGACTTCATCGGTACAATAGCCACTTCAAACGGCGCGAGAGAATCGGTAACGTCTGGCGTTGACGGCCACATAATGCCAGCTTCATCATAATTTTGTTCGATAGCAGCGGCAATAATACGACTAACACCAATACCGTAACAGCCCATCAATAAGGTTACTGGCTTACCATCTTCGCCTGAAACTCGACAGTTCATCGCTTGCGAGTATTTATCTCCCAACTGGAAGATATGACCGACTTCGATACCGCGTTTGATTTGTAGCGAGCCTTTACCATCTGGGGACGGATCGCCCTCTTGAACATTACGGACGTCGACGATGCGCGTGATACGTGTATCACGTGTCCAATTCATGCCTGTGGTGTGCTTATTCATTTCATTGGCGCCAGAAACAAAATCAGATAAGGTCGCTGCCGCGCGATCAACAAACACTGGCATATCGAGATCAACACCGATATAACCTTTATGCAGACCCGCCGTTTTTAACTCTTCATCGGAGGCCAGGGTAAGCGGAACGTTGGCTTCTTCTATTTTTTCAGCTTTAACAGTATTTAGTTTGTGATCACCGCGTAGGACAATCGCGATCAGCTGCGGCTCGTTAGTCACTGTATGACCATGTACGATAAGGGTTTTTACGGTGGTTGAGAGCGCAATACCTAAGTGCTCAGCGACTATTTTACAGCTCGTCATATTTTCCGTTAAGACATCTTCACGTGGCATCGCTGGCGGTTGACGTTCAGCGGTACTGACCGACTCGGCAAGCTCAACGTTCGCCGCATAATCAGAAGAATCTGAAAAGGCAATATCGTCCTCACCACTATCGGCAAGCACATGAAACTCATGTGAGGCAAAGCCGCCAATTGAGCCAGTATCGGCTTGTACGGCGCGGAAGTCGAGGCCTAAGCGGGTAAATATACGGGTATAAGCCTCAAACATATCATAATAAGTTTTGGCCAATGACGCTTGGTTAACATGAAATGAATAAGCATCTTTCATAGTAAATTCACGCGCACGCATTACCCCAAATCGCGGACGAATCTCATCACGAAATTTACCTTGAATCTGAAAGAAGGTAATGGGTAGCTGCTTATAACTGCGCAGCTCACCTTGCGCTAAATTAGTAATGACTTCTTCATGGGTCGGACCTAGTACAAAATCACGATCATGACGGTCTTTAAAACGTAACAGCTCAGGACCATAATCATCAAAACGTCCCGTAGTCTGCCAAAGTTCAGCGGGCTGGGTCATTGGCATCAAGACTTCTTGCGCACCGATATTTTGCATCTCTTCGCGAACGATACGCTCGACTTTTTGCAATACGCGCAGCCCCATGGGCAACCAAATATACAATCCAGAAGCGATTTTACGAATAAGACCGGCACGCACCATCAATTGGCTTGAAGCGATATCCGCGTCACTTGGGGTCTCTTTTAGCGTAGCAAACAAAAACTGACTGGCTTTCATAAATAAAGCATAACCTTATCAACGATAAAATAAAAAATAAACAGTAGAAGGCCAAGCATTTGCGAATGGTTTGATGACCATCGCAAGCTTACCTTTATAGCGACTGTTTATAGCCACAACAACAAAGGAATGGACCGTAGTGAAGGTATTAATAATTAACCTATACGACGATTCCAAACCTGATAAATAAATTTTTGTCGACATTTTCTCGATACAATCGGACTATGTTAGGTAAACTTTGTCTAAGACGCAATGACTTTTTTCTTTTTCAGCTTTAACAGCGTAAAAACAGGTAAATAGTGCTAAAAATAAAGCAGTTATTGAATCGTTTTTATGGCGGTTCATGATGGATAACCCACCAGTTTTTATCAGTACGTTTATAGGAAGTTGTCTGGAAAATTAGTAGTCATTACCTGCAGTTATCTTAGAAAAGTAGCATTTATGCCGTAGGATCTATTCATGATATGTCGTATATTCATAAATATTGATTATAAATTCTGAGGCAACTTATATGACAGGTCCTGATAACCACTCTTCAGATGAGGATCGGTCAATTGACCACTCTTCAATTGATAGCCCCTCAATAAGTAATAAAGGTGCTATTAGCAAGCACGCTAAAAAACCACCTATTGCGACGATGTCATGGTTGTTATTGCTTGTCGGTTTGGCTGCATTAGCTTTTGCTATTTACATTGCGCAGCAGGCTGAAGCAGAACAACCTATTGAGACTGTCACTCGTGAAGGTGTGGTAACACAGATACAGCAATTAAACCGCCTACAAACGGTGGCTTTTAGCGTGGATACCGTCATTACTAGCCAACGTCAAGGCAGCTGGATGAAGCTATGGCAAGATCAACAAAAAGGCTTGTTTATCGCTCGCGGGCGCGTGGAAGCTGGTATTGATTTGAGTGCGTTAACACCAGAGATGGTACAAGTAGTGCAACCTATGGATCAAGTTAACGTCAGTAATACGACTGAGGCTAACGATAACAAGTCGGCTACTGATATTAATGTGCCCATCTCTATCATGCCGCAGATTAATATCACCTTGCCGCCGTCAGAAATATTTTCAGTATATTTAGATGATATTGAGATTTACGATTGGCAAACGGGTGTTTTCGGTATGATGCAGGTCGATCCTAAAATATTAGATCAAGCACAAAGTATGGCCAAAAAAGAAGTATTAGAGCGAGCATGTCGTGGAGATGTTATGAATATGGCCCTAAAAAACGCTCAAACTCAACTGCAGCAGTTATTTTCTCTTACAGGTGCGGTGGTGACGGTGACGACTCAAGGTGCAGGCGCGTGCCAAATGCCATTAAAGACGTCATAGCGTTTCGATAACTAACTAGCTAACTGATTAGATCTATCTTAAATTGACGTAGACTACTTGTAGAATATTAATGATGAGTCGCAAAAAATATTCTGTATAATTTTGTACGTGAGACCGGCGTTATTGACGAGAGATAGCACTGACCCTAATCATCGGTTTTAAAGTCAGTGTTATTTTCCAAAAATATTACAATGGTTATTCAATTGGTAGTGTTTGCTTAGCTGCAGTATGGAAAATCGGGTTGCAGCCAATCAATATTTGCAGTGGTCTTAATAACTGATCAAACAACTGATACTTTACTATTTCTTAAATTCAGCAATGGCCAGTTGTCGTGCTACTTTATGCTCTACCATCGGTACTGGATAGTCGATTTTGACCAGTTGACCATTAGTGGCGAGCATCTTGCGCAATTTATCTTCGCTATGCAAGATGCTGGCAGGAACCTCTTTTAGCTCAGGTAGCCAGGTCTTGATAAATATCCCATCAGGGTCATGGCTTTTGGCTTGGCTGAAAGGATTCATAATACGAAAGTAGGGCGCCGCATCGGTACCGGTCGAAGCGCTCCATTGCCAGCCACCATTATTAGATGCAAAATCGCCATCTATTAGCTGCTGCATAAAATAACGTTCGCCCCAGCGCCAATCAATCAATAAGTCTTTAGTCAAAAACATCGCCGTGACCATACGCAAACGATTGTGCATAAAGCCTGTGGCACTGAGGCAACGCATCGCTGCATCGACCAAGGGAACCCCAGTCTTGCCGGCACACCATGCGTCAAAGTCATCATGATCATAGGACCAGTTAATACCGATATCTAGCTCGTCTTTATAAGCGTAATGACGGATAAGGGCTGGCTTGTCAGCTAGGACATGACGATAAAAATCTCGCCATGCAAGCTCGCTAATCCAGCGATTAATATCGTTGCTGTTGCCTACATCGCCTGCATCGCTGTCTACATACGCCTCACTTTCGCTGTTGCTATTCAGCGCTCTGGTCGCTTGTAAGTAGCAATATCTAGCACTGATTGACCCAATAGTAAGATAGGCCGACATCTGGCTAGTAGCCTGTAAGCTAGGAACGTCACGGCTCACATTGTAGTTATCAATATCATCAGCAATAAATTGATCTAAACGATGGCACGCAGCAACCTCACCAGCAGGGTAGGCATCACGCGCCTGGTCAAGCTGCGCCTCACGATCAACTGGCTGCATGGCCTGATTGGTGTGGGCGTCTTTTAATGAACCTAGATAGTCTTTAACAACATTTTCACCCAATATTGTTATCGTTTCAACGGTGTTTGCACTAGCCGTTGTTTGAGTTAAGGCAAGCAGTTTATCTTTGCATGTAGCACTGTTATTAGTACTGTTATCAGTACTGTTATCAGTATTGATCGCCTGCGCTTCATGTATTTGAATGGGGCTGGTATCTAAGGTATGCTGCCATTTTTTATAAAACGGTGTAAATACCTGATACATGCTGTCGTCATTAGTAGTGATGCTTTTCGGTGGCAAAACACATTGATCATGCCAACGAATAAATTCAATATCCTTTTTGGCCAGCCGCTTAGCTAATTGTTCATCACGCGCAATTTCATTACCTTCGTATTCACGATTGGCCATCACGCCGCTGATATTTTGGCTGTCACAAAGCTCGCTAATAGCACCTACACAGTCAGAAAATTGTGGGCAGACATAGACGGTTAACGTGATATTCAACTGTTGATTCAAGTCTTGGGCCAGCTTGGGTAAGGTGCGAGCGATAAGGTCTAGTTGTGATAACGAATTATCGTGCGATTGCCATTGTTCAGGCGTAAAAAAAAATACCGCAGTGACCTGACCCTCGTTTAAATGGGCACGTTCGCAAAGAGCGGTTAATGCGGTATTATCACGTACTCGCAAGTCACGTCGAAACCACATCAAATAATGTGGTTGGATAGCAGTAGTCTCAAGGGCTGAGCTTTTATTAGGTGACGTGGTAATGGGCATAAGTGATCCTTTTTATTTTCATAAACGAAACTATGAATAAAAGTGTGCTAGGATAAGTTTTCAGATGCAATTTATTTGGCATTTGATTAACAAATCATAATTATTATGATGACTGGTGTTTAGCGCTACTGTCGCCATATTGATCTACTGTCCTAATCGTAATAAAGCGCTTTGCTACGGCTTTTTTCGTTAGGATTATAAATTTTTAAGGTCATAAAATGCACGTGAAGTTTTGTGGTTTTACTCAGCTTGCTGATATTCATGCCGCCACCCAATCAGGTGTTGATGCGGTAGGCCTAGTGCTATATCCGCCAAGCCCACGTGCCGTGACTCATGCGCAAGCGCAAGTACTCAGTGCTGCTGTACCGGCTTTTGTTAGTGTGGTGGCCTTAGTGGTTAACATGCTGCCTGAGCAACTGTCTGATCTGGCTGACAACGTGGCATTTGACATCATTCAATTCCACGGTGACGAAAGCCCTGAGCAATGCCAACAGCTTGCTGGGGCAGTGAATAAACGCTGGATAAAAGCGTTACGCATCAATACTGAACAAGATACCTCTAACAGCGTAAATACGCAAATAGAGCGCTTTGCTGAAGCAGGCGCTAGCAGTATTTTACTTGATGCCTATCATCAACATAAATATGGCGGTACAGGTGCGCGCTTTGATTGGGATTTGATACCACACAACAGTGCGCTACCGATTATTCTCGCTGGTGGTCTTAACGCCCAGAATGTCGCCGCGACACGTGATCTACCCCTTTATGGGGTCGATGTCAGTGGCGGGATTGAACACGACAAGGGCAAAAAAGACAATGCTAAGATGCGCGCCTTTATGAAAGCGGTTAAGCGTGACCGATGGCAAAATAACACGCTAAGCGACCTTTAAACTCAAGTCAATGGCACCATTATAATAGACTTGCAAGTTTGTCCTATTTGAATGTTCACTAATAGCTTATCTGCTTTTTAACGTTCATTCTTCTCCGTTACTATCAAGACATCATTATCAAGACAGCTATCGAACCGTTATTTTTAAGAGCGCTATCTAAACAATTATCCCAAAAAATACCACTTCTTACAGTAGGAATTACCATGAGTTATGTTGCTAATAAATCCCCATCTATCACAGCAGACGCTATTAACACCTTTGTTAATCCAGAAAACGTGCAAGACTTTAACCAATATCCTGATTCACGCGGGCATTTCGGCGTCCACGGTGGTCGTTTTGTCTCCGAAACCTTGATGGCAGCGCTTGAAGAGCTAGAGGCGTTATATAATAAAGTCAAAGTAGATCCAGCGTTTTGGGAAGAATATCACAACGATTTAGTCAATTATGTCGGTCGTCCAACACCCTTGTACCATGCCAAGCGTTTGAGTAATGAAATTGGTGGGGCGCAAATTTACTTTAAGCGTGAAGACTTAAATCACACTGGTGCACACAAGGTAAATAACACTATCGGGCAAGCGCTATTGGCCAAAATGTGTGGCAAAAAACGTATTATTGCAGAAACGGGCGCCGGGCAGCATGGCGTTGCTACTGCTACTATTGCAGCGCGTTTGGGACTAGAATGCATTGTCTATATGGGCGCTGATGATGTCGAACGCCAGAAGACCAACGTTTACCGTATGCGTTTGCTTGGTGCGACTGTCGTACCTGTCACTTCTGGCTCACGGACGCTCAAAGACGCGCTGAACGAAGCCATGCGCGATTGGGTGACTAACGTAGACACCACTTACTATATTATTGGTACAGTGGCAGGCCCGCATCCTTATCCATTACTAGTTCGCGATTTTCAGGCGATTATAGGTAAAGAGACGCGTGTTCAGCATCTAGAGCAGACTGGCAAATTACCAGATGCCTTGGTCGCTTGTGTTGGCGGCGGTTCAAACGCTATCGGGTTATTCTTTGACTTCTTAAATGATACTGACGTCAAAATGTATGGTGTCGAAGCCACCGGTGAGGGCATCGAAACCGGTCGTCATTCAGCCCCACTCGCAGCAGGTCGGATTGGTGTCTTACATGGCAACCGGACTTATCTGATGGCAGATGATGACGGTCAAATTCAAGAAACTCACTCCATTTCAGCTGGACTTGACTATCCTGGTGTTGGTCCTGAGCATAGTTTCTTAAAAGACATGGAACGTGTTGAGTATGTCGGCTGTACGGACAAAGAGGCGTTAGTAGGTTTTCATGAATCTACGCTTAAAGAAGGTATCATTCCAGCGCTTGAAACAGCGCACGCTATCGCCTATGCCCTTAAGCTTGCTAAAACTATGACGCCTGATCAGACCATCGTGGTCAATATGTCTGGTCGTGGTGATAAAGATTTGGATTCAGTCATGAAAGCGGAAGGGCTTGAGTATTAATAAAATTTTGATTGATTATCGTCAAAAATAGTCAGTGTGTTTTTCAGTACGTCTTTTAGTGCTCTCTGCTAAACATAGCGGAGGGCTCTTAAGATAGTGATATTTTATATCGTTATTCCTTATGCGGCGTTTAAAATGTCAAAGCCTGCTCAATACTGTACACGCAGGACATCTAGTACCTATCGAAAGCTGGCAGCAGCACTCTATTATCGAACAATTAGACAGTGAGGCGTTGCGCCAAATTGACGCTGTTATATAAACGGCTCCAATAGATTTTGATAAATCTGTCCAACAAATACCTGTCTTACGTGATTCTATAACAACAAATCAAATTCAATTAAGAGACCATTATGACCAGAATTGAAACTATGACCAGAATTGAAACTACTTTTGAAACTTTAAAAGCACACAATAAAAAAGCCTTGATTCCTTACATTATGGCCGGCGATCCCAATCCTCAAACTACCGTAGGCCTGCTACACGATTTAGTTAAGCATGGTGCAGATATGATTGAGATCGGATTGCCATTCTCAGACCCAATGGCAGATGGTCCAACAGTGGCTTTAGCTGCGGAGCGTGCTTTAGATGCCGGTACCAGTACCCGTGATGCCTTAAAAATGGTGGCAGAATTCCGCACGAAAGATACCCAAACCCCAATCATTTTGATGGGCTATCTTAATCCGGTTGAAATTATTGGTTATGACAACTTCGTCGCGCTGTGTGAGCAGGCGGGTGTCGACGGCGTTTTGATGGTTGATTTACCACCATCAGAGGCCGGTAGTTTTACTCAGCATTTGACTGAACATACGATGAATGAGATTTTCTTATTATCGCCAACCACTGTAGCTGAGCGTCGCCAGCAAGTGCTGACCTATTGTGGCGGCTATATTTATTACGTATCGCTGACTGGTGTGACTGGCTCAGCAACTTTGGATACTGACGATGTGGCAAAACACGTCCAAGCGATTAAAGCAGAGACGGATTTACCCGTTTGTGTGGGCTTTGGTATCCGTGATGGCGCATCGGCCAAAGCGATTGGCGCGCATGCAGATGGTGTTATTGTTGGTAGTGCGTTGGTACAAAATTTCGCTGATATAGATCCTAACGATAATACTGCCGTTGCTGCTGCTCAGCAAAATATTATGGCCAAAATGGATGAGTTACGTGAAGCGTTAGACAGCTTAAGTGCATAAGTTAATATAAGAAGAGTCAATTTAAAATTAATAGCAAGTCAAGACTCGATAGGTATTTGATAGAGGGAGACGGGCGACTGTGAGAGCTGTTATGAATCATAGCGTTGAGTATTCCTTATCAAATGGCAGCCATAATAAACGGTACTGAAATAAACGGCACTGAAATAAACGGCACTGAAATAAACGATACTGACAATAAATATATGCGTAATTATCGATAGTAAACAATAGTTATAATGGTAATGTTTATAGTGACAATACGGAATGACTTTGCTAAAGTTAGTTTACGTGTGTAAACTAACCCAACGCATAAATTGTTACAATTACGCGTAAGCGTGTGTCATAACAGCTCATGCTATGACTGTATTCAACTCCCAATTTAACTCTCAGCGACAAGTATATGAGCAAACTTGTCGATAAGCCTACGATAATGGCAAATAATATGACTGATATAACAACCTCTGACTCTCATAACGATGGCGCTGATACTCTGGTAATGAATGCTAATATTGCTGGACACTCATGGTTCAATCGCTCAGTACCTGGCATCAAGCAGCAACTATCCGCGCCACTGACCGCAGTGGAGACTGAGCCATCAACAGAATGTACCAGCTGTCATTCGATGATTACCAATACAGCGCTTATTTTCAACTGTTACATCTGCCCGCATTGCGACCATCATCTGGCGATGACGGCACGTGAGCGTTTGCATTGGCTTTTAGATCAAGTGGACGGCGAGCTTGGGCAAGAATTTACTGCCAAAGACCCGCTCGGGTTCATTGATAGCAAGCCGTACCCACAGCGTATGACTGAAGCGCAGACCAAAACTGGTGAGACTGAAGCGTTAATTGTTATGTATGGCAAGCTTCGTAACCTTGATGTGGTCGCTTGTGCTTTTGACTTTCGCTTTATGGGTGGCTCGATGGGTTCGGTGGTCGGTGATCGCTTCGTGCAAGCCGCTGAAAAAGCCTTGGCAGAAAATAGACCCTTGGTTTGTTTCGCGGCATCTGGTGGCGCGCGCATGCAAGAAGGCATACTGTCATTGATGCAAATGGCACGGACAGGCGCCGCGATTGAGCGCTTAAGAATTGCTGGCATCCCCTATATCGTAGTATTGACCAATCCAGTTTATGGCGGCGTTACTGCCTCCTTGGCCATGTTAGGTGATATTCATTTAGCGGAACCAAAAGCGATGATTGGCTTTGCTGGTAAGCGTGTGATTGAACAAACGGTTCGCGAGACTTTAGAAGAACCGTTCCAGCGTGCAGAATTCTTATTAGAACATGGCGTAGTCGATGAAGTGGTGCATCGTCATCAGCTGATCGATACTATTTATCGCCTGTTAGCAAAACTATGTAGCGTGCCAAACGTTGATGTCTAGTGCATGACTAATTAACTGACTCAGCGTCAATAGCTAAATAAATAGCGGTGCTGAGCTATATATTGATCGTCGCTTAGTTTATAGATTCCTCTAATAGCATTTACCGAACTTTAACGGTAAATGCTATTTTTGCTTTTGAGAGCCACTATTGAGCGCCATCATTTAAGTGTTATAGTTAAAATACCTTAAAAACGCGACGGTACTGCTGGTATACGCTTTTTGCAGCCTCTGTCTGCGTAGGCACAGCAAGCAAGAAAAACCTATGCCAGCAGTATGTTGTGTATCGATATCACTTTTCATTGACTATACTAGCTGGGTTAACAGTTTATTTCTAGCTGTTGGTTTTAATTTACTGCCTCTAGTTTCCCGCTTTTAATTTCGGTTTTTAGTAGGCTTGATATACACTGAGTTAATGCTCTATTACAAGTTTCTTAACATAGGTCCCGTCCATGTCTGCACTTTTAACTTCCAGTCCTGTTAATCCTGATAGCCCTAATGGCAACGCCAGCCTAACCGAGTGGCTGGACTATATGCAGCAAATACATGTCACCGCCATAGATATGGGGTTATCACGAGTATTGCCAGTAGCCGAGTACTTAGGCGTGGTGCAATCGGCTAAAGATGACGCTTATGTATTCACCGTAGCTGGCACCAATGGCAAAGGCTCTACCACCGCAGTTATCAGTGAAATGTGCCAGGCTGCGGGTTATAAAACGGCTTTATATCAGTCGCCGCATTTAAGCTGCTTTAATGAGCGAGTCCGTATTAATGGCGAAATGGTTAGTGACCAGACCTTGATTATAGCTTTTACCAAGGTAGAGATAGCACGTTTACAATGCGCTTTAACACTATCCTTCTTTGAGATGACGACATTGGCCGCGCTGCTCATATTTGCTGAAGCCGACTGTGATGTCTGGGTTTTAGAAGTGGGATTGGGTGGTCGCTTAGATGTGGTCAATATTATTGATTGTGATATGGCAGTGATTACTAATATTGGTATCGATCATGTCGATTGGTTGGGGGACAATGTTGAGGATATTGGTGCTGAAAAGGCCGGTATTTTACGTAACAATGTGCCTTTGATTTTTGGCGCTACCGATATGCCAAACAGCGTGCAGAAAATTATCACCACCCACAGTGTCAGCTGTTATCAAGTGCAGCGAGACTTTAATTACCGCCTGCTTGACGCGCAAACCTGGCAGTATAGTAATGCTGCCGTCACGCTACAGTTACCACGTCCTGCGCTGTCATTGATGAATACGGCTAACGCTTTATCAGCGGTGCTGGCAAGTCCGCTTAATATCGATATTTCAGCTATTGAACACGCATTACAAACGGTGACGTTAGCAGGGCGCTTTGATTACCGAGAGAGTAAAGATCGTTGTTGGTTGTTTGATGTGGCGCATAACGAACAAGGGGTTGAGTTTTTATTGGCGCAGTTATTACCACTGTGGCAGGAGCACCTTAACTGTCAAACAAGTAATGTGACAACTACGGTTAGCTCTGATAATGTTAAGACAGCCAGGGTTAAAACCAGTACGATCAAAATGTTGTTCTCGATGCTTGGTGATAAAGATATTGATAAGGTGGTACAGCGTTTAACGGAAGCTGGATTACCGATTACTGAGTGGTTTATTGCAGAAATTGACTATCCACGTGCGGCTAGCACTGAGCAATTACAGAATATTTTGGCGAAGTATGTTAATAAGAGTCATGTACATGAATTCAGTAGTTTGTCTCAGGCCACACAGGCGGTTATAAACGCCAGTCAGCCGCAAGATCTAATTCTAGTCTGTGGCTCTTTTCATACTATCGGTGAAGCGCTTGCAGCACTTGAAATATAATAGTTTATCTTAACAAAGAGTTAGCTTAATGTTAATTTTGACCACAGTGCGATAGCAGACAGCGTGAAAAATATGTTTTATAATCAAAGCGCTGTTATAAAAATAAGACAATACCTGACAACTGATGACGTTAGCGGTTGGCAATAATTACTGTTATGCTGATCAATCAGCCCTACTACCAACTAAGAGACGTAAACGGATGAACTTTTCGAGACAAGCCTTATTGGGCATTGGGATGATTATAGGTGGTAGCGTGATGCTGTACGCTATGGTGCAGCAAATTGGTGTGGATAATGACCCCCAACCAAAGCCGGCTATGGTGGACAAATCGTATACTGAACAAGCATCACCGCAGCCATTAACGACAGATATTGACACTGAAAAGCGTCTTTTGGCACAAAAGCAAAAAGAGCGTGCTGCGCGCGTGGCTGAGCAAGAAAAACGTGCTCAACAGTTTTTGACTGAGCAAGAAACCGCTGAGGCGCAAGCGTTGGCCAAAGCACGTGCTGAAAATCAGCAGTACATGGCAAACAGTGTTTCAACTGGTGGAGACAGCGACAGCCCAGAAGCAGCACAAAATGCTACTGCTGCTCCAAAAGTACAGCCAAGTACTGATAATTCAGCGACTACCACGCCAGCTGTGTCTGCTGCAAACTTGAGCGACAGCGACACGCAACAAGCAGCACAGGCCCAAAAAAAAGAATCGCTGAGGCAGGTAGAACTTAAGAAACAAGCCGAAGCCAAGAAACTAGCAGACAGTAAGAAACAAGCCGAAGCCAAAAAACAAGCGGACGCCAAGAAACAAGCGGACGCTAAGAAACAAGCCGACGCTAAGAAGCAGGCTGAAGCGCAAGCAACGGCTGAGCGCAAAAAACAGGCTGAAAAAAAATCAGCTACTGAAGCCGCTAAAAAAGAATCGCCCAAATCGTCTATAGATTACACCGTCAAAAGTGGTGACGGTCTATTAAGGCTGGCGCGCCAATACAATATGCCTGTTGAAGCCTTAGCACAAGCCAATGATATTGCACCGACTGCTGATTTACAGGTTGGGCAGGCATTGACTATTCCCTCCCGTAAGCAGGTCCAACGTTTAGAGCGTGAAGCGGCTACTGTTCAACAGGCGCGCGAAGATAAGCGTGATGCCAAGCAAAGGCTGCGCGAGGCACGTAAAGAAGTTAAAGAAACGGATGCCAAAGGCAGCTTTGGGGTACAGGTTGCTTTGGCGAACAATCAGGCGACTGCTGATGAGATGGCCAAAAAACTAAAATCAGCTGGCTATCAAGTCAAGACCAGCGCTACTAGTCGCGGTGTACGGGTCGTTGTTGGCCCTGAACGCGGTAAAGTCGCTGCATTAGCGTTAAAAGATCAAATTAATAGCGACCCTAAGGTCAATACTACCAGCGCTTGGGTGCTTTACTGGTAATAAGGTTGCTGTATAGTTAACGTTTCATTTGGACAGCACTACAACTTCTCAACTTTCTATTTTTTTGACTCTCAAAACACGACAGAGAATGTCGTGTTTTGTGGTTTATAGATTGCCGATTATGGCAAGCTTATATAAAATGAGCACCATTTATTTTTTCTTCTGTATGACGCGTTAGCCTATAGGGGTTGCCGTGTAATGACTGGTTATTTAAAATGTGTCATATGGCCATGATACATACTCAGTCACTTTGATGTTTTATAAGGTAAAACTATGTCGTTTGGCGTTATATTTTTAGTATTGGCTGTTGGGTTCTTAGGTTTAATTGCGCTGCCAAAGTTAATACCGTTCTTCACTGCAAAGCGTCAAGCAGAGTCTAAAAATACTGATCCTACACCACAACCCGTTCGCGGTGATGATTTGGCTATTTGGCCATTTGCGCCTATGCCTATTATGACTGATACCGAAGTGCTGTTCTTTCATAAACTAAAAAATGCATTGCCAGAATATCATATCTTTGTCCAGGTCCAGCTGTCACGCATTATTGCAGCGAATAGTGATGAGACTTCTGAACGTAGCTTTTGGTTCAATCGTATCTGCCGACAAAGCGTAGATTATGTGGTGGTCGCGCAAGATGCGCAGACCTCACTGGTTGCTATTGAGCTTGATGACTGGACCCACAGTAGTAAATCTCGTCAAAAAGCCGATGATAAGAAAGACAAGGCCCTTGCTAGTGCCGGTATTCCCATCGTACGCTTTCATGCTGAGCGCATGCCTAGTGCTGACATGCTTAGGTATGAACTGATGCAGGTTATCGAGACTTATTAGAGTAGGTCACCTTTCAAGTAAACTATCCTGACCGGCATTGATTTCAGTTTGTATCGTTAAAATACCTTAAAAACGCGACGGTACTGCTGGTATAAGCTTTTTGTAGCCTCTGTCTGCGTAGGCACAGCAAGCAAGAAAAACTTATGCCAGCAGTAGGTTATGTATCGATATTACTTTTCATTGACTATAGGACAACTAAGGGCTCATAGGGTTCTTGATTAGACCTTTGAATAAAGTACAGCCCTTGTGGCAAGGTCGTTAAACTAGACAACACCTGAGTGGCGTTTTTATGTTTATTATAAAAACTTCGCTGAGTAAACCATTCAATATAATGAGCTCGGCGTATATCTGTGAGGTTCGAAAAAGGAGTTATCGCTGCTTCAAGGTTATTAGTTAAATCTTTAATTTGGTTTTTATGTTGATTAGAAGTCTCTGACCTAGCATTCGAGCTTTGATTATCAGGCGTCGCTAACCAGCGGTCTATGGGTAAGCTAGGCTCAAGCCACTCAGGGTAACTGAAATCAGTTATGGCAATCGGCAAAAAAAATCGGCCCTTTATAACGGCATAGCGCTGATCAATTTTGACTTGGCCATGATTGTTGGTGTCTACCGATACGGTACGAAACTGTTTGGTTTGCATATGGGTCATCTTACGCTGCAAGTTATCATTGGAATTGATACCGACCCAATTAACGGGCGCAAATGGCGCTGAACCCATAAAAAACTTAATGGCTAATTCCCAATGTTCGGTTATCTTCTCTTGATGGTTGTATAAAATTAAATCTAACTCACCAATGGTTTGTTTACCTTGAAATAACTGCACATTACTCGCCAGCATTTCATAATGATGCAACTTACGCGCAAAACCATCTTCCAACCAAAACGATAATAGCCCTTCAAAATGAAAACCCAAACGATTGGGGCTTGGTCTAGTCAGCAAATAGCGTGTCAATTCTTGATAGGCGCTGGTAGTATCAAGCTCATTCAAACGTTCGTGATAGGCGGCATATTGTGCTTGCCAAAAGTTAGGGCTATGCACCGAAATCGTCGGACTGGCTTGATGTGGCGCAAAATCTAACCACTCAGTCAATACGTTTGGGCAGGCGAGAGCATAGGCTAAGTCACGCACATAAGGTCGTTGATATTCTTCCCACGGTGCACCGTTTTTGAGAGTAGGAGAGGGCTGAGAGGTAGGCTCGAGCATAGGATGAACCAAAGTGAGTTGTAGAGGATTTACCCTAACGGTTCGTCTAGTAAAAGTCTAGCTATAGTAGGTATGTAGTGGCCAACTAATTTAGGACAGCTGATAAGAGGTTTTTGTTAAAGTATCGTTTTTCTTTCTATAGCGGTGTCAGGTAGTTGTTGAAAGTATAGGTTTTATATTTTTATATATTGACGATACCAACAATAATACTAACAATAATACCAACAATCATTTTTGATAATACTATTTTTCGGCTGTTTGCAGCTCATTGGATATTATTTTGTAATTGATTGTACTATTTGAGAGTTCGGTATTATTCAGTATTGTCATAGAGCTATTTACTCTTAGGTTCATTCTATATATTCGTTTATAAGAATACTAACTAAACAACACTATTTTTAGCTTGCAACTTTCTTGCATGAGGTCAAATTCTGAATAGGGGGTGACTTGTCACAAAACTACCTTGTACCTGAAAGAAACTATCCATCATTAGCATGAATTGCACCCGTGCGCGTACTGTTCCATAAACCCACCCTAACGTGTCCAACAACTCAATTTTAGCCGCGCTTAGCATGTGTAATAACCACCCCTTTTTATGGACTCCAAAAAATCCTTTTTTATAGTGTGCAAGTATTCTATAAATCACCTCTTTTTATGGACTCTAATTATTATTGTGAATAGCCTTTTTATAGTGCCTAGATTAACACACCAAGTGCAACGCTAAATGATGTTATAGAATACCTGATTTGGTGTTTTGAATCCCAATCGTTTTCTTGGTCTGCTATTTAA
>NZ_JAXCIB010000020.1:0-23210 GCF_035984995.1 Psychrobacter sp. PL15 | reverse complement strand
TCTTCCGCTGATTTTACAGCTTGCTCTTTCCAATCAATATTTAGACTATCTACTGCAATAGTAGCGTCGTTTCTCGCATAACCATCAATGTCACAAAGTTGCTCAATAAGCCCTTTACGTGAATAGCCCGAGAACTCAAGATATTCTTCCGCTGATCTAAGAGCATTAGCCTGTGGTCGAGTCATATCCAGTTTCGTTGGGTTATTTGACGCTTGAGCCCCGGCCTTGGGTGGTCGAGTCATATCCAGTTTCGTTGGGTTATTTGACGCTTGAGCCCCAGCCTTGGGTGGTCGGGGCATATCCAATTTCGTTGGATTATTTGACGCTTGAGCCTTGGCTAAATTTTCATTTGCTAAGGTAGGTAGTGGGGGAGGAGTCATAGATAATGAAGGCCTAATAACATTAGAATCAGAATTTACTATTTTTGAACCTTTAGAACGATTACATTTCCAACATAATGTCTGTAAGTTGCCTTCAGAAGTTATTCCACCTTTTGATAGGGGGATAATGTGATCAATTTCCAGTAAAAGATTGGGCTCATCTGCTGTCGAAAGGCTGCAAATTTGACAGGTATAGCTATCTCTGATTTTTATCTGTTCTCTTAACTTCGAGGTCATTAATGCTCTTTGGCCTGCAACACTGTTCTTAAACTTTACTAAACTAGCTAAATAGCCAATAAATCTTTCTAATTGTTCTATATCTAACTTTAAATCAAACTGTGATGAACTATTTCCACCAGCGGAAATATATTGGAAAGTATAAATAGGGAAATATAAGTTAGATAAACTAATATTCTTAAAACCCAATTCATTATTAACTCTATTTCGATAATTTTTTAATATATAAGGTGATAAAGAAGTACTTGCACTTGATACGATCGCATCTCTCTCATTCACTAATAAGTATTTCCCTTGTTCAACCGCAGAAAAATCATTTAATACTTCTTCAAACTGTCCCAATGTATCCTCATCAGGAGTTATATTGAAGTACTTACATAGATATTTATACGGTTGATTATTAGCACTTTTCACAATAGATGCCGAACATTGGTGAGTCCACCTATTATTCGATTCAGTTGCCCATTCCCTCCTCCTCATGTTGTAGCGACTACTATCAAATAGCTGACCTTCACCATAGTCAAAAGACCCTGCATAAGTGTAAGATAACTTTAGATGTTCGATATGCTCATTTAGCTCATTGCATTCATCTATGTGCTGCCTTACCCTATCCTTTACAGCAAGGAACTTTGCTCCCTTAAAGTAGGAATCTATAACCATAGGATAAATTACATTACGGATAAAAACAGCCGCCAAAAAGAAAATAATCAAATAAAAAAATATGGACTCGATAGACAAAATTTTTTCTCCAAGAGCAAAAATACTTTAAAAAATTAGGAGCTTAGAAAGGATAACGAGTAGCAGCAATCTTTAAGTAGCTGCACTCTAGAGTATTCAGAAACCATTAACAATCTATAGAGGGACTTCCAAGACCAACAATAGAGCCGCCACCGAAGAAGCTACTAAGATAATATCTTGAATACTAGATTTACGTATCAATCCGAAAATACACTAATTTTTGAATTTAGTTAGGTTCATATGGTTGTACTCTTACTGGCGCATACATTTGCTCAGGTTCATATGGTTGTACCCGTACTGGCGCATAACTCTTTAGTCTTTTATATTCATCACATCCTTCTTGAATATTATTGTCGCAAGCTTTGCCAAATAGCTCTGTAGCAATGCTAAAATTCCGCTGAACTCCTTCACCGTGGAGGTACATCAAAGCTAAGTTAAAATCAGCATAAATATTACCTTGATCTGCAGATTTTCTACACCAGTCAAATGCCTTATCGTGATCTTGACGAACTCCTTGCCCTTCCCTATACATTGCACATAACTTAAGTTGCGAGTCATCATCACCTTTATTTGCAACTTTTTCAAACCAATCGAATGCCTTAGAATAATCTCTGCTAACTCCTTGTCCTTCGTAATACATCATTCCTAGAAGAGCTTGAGCTTCAGCATTGCCTTGTTCTGCAGATTTTTGGGACCACTCTTTGGCAGCAGCATAATCCTGAGATACACCTTCGCCTGCAAAGTACATCATTCCTAGAAGAATTTGAGCTTCAGCATTGCCTTGTTCTGCAGATTTTTCAGACCAGTTAAATGCCTCAGAATAGTCTTTTTTCTCAATGTATGTCATCGCTAAATTGTATTGAGAAGTTGAGTCACCTAAATAAGCTGATCGTTGAGTTTCCTCAAGACTAACAAGCCAAGCTGATATAGATAATAAGCCTACTAATAAGAAAATGATTAGTTTGCGTATTGATGAGTTATTGAATAAAGCCATCTTTCATCTCAGAAATTTTTTACTAAAAAATACACCTACTCAGTATTGAGTTATGCTGAAAAAACTGTAGAACCGAACTTGGCAAGCTAAGTGTATTAACATGAGGTTATCATAACTAAGAAAGTCAAAACCTACAGCCCAGCCTTCAGTGGTTATATCTGGCTAATTAATTAAGAATCTAATCTATAAAACCAAACAACTGCTATTAAATTCATCCAGATTATGGATTTCTTTAAAATATTTAGACATATCTTGTTTTTTGTACGTATGAATATTCACCACACCCTAACTTATCTCCTTGGTCTAGTAAATAAAACAAATAGTCCCAAAATGATATCTATAAAGACCCAAAATGTTAAAATGAGTCCCATTCCAATCGTTGTTCCAATTGCTGCACCTGCTTGTTCATATTCATTTTGAGAAGACGTATAAACTTCAGAAACTCCTCCACAAGCTTTAAATGACGCAACGAGCATAAAAATGTTAAATAAAATAAACAACCACTTAAAAATATTTCCTATAAAACTTCTTTTGAGTCTATTTAAAGATGTTCCACAAGATGGACAATCAAGGGCTGTATTACTTACTTGATTTGAGCATTCTGGACAATTAACTAATGCCATAGTTAGAACCTAGATTAAAACAATCGACAATTATAACCTATGTCTGTTCAATAAAACGGAAGCCAGGTATCTAAGTGTTTAATTTACAGATCAAATATTCAATTTGCCTAATGGTAAGGTTAGTGCGATAGTTGTTCACTGAACGTTCTGGACAGTTGCACTGTACAGTTGCTAGAAACGTACTTGAACACTAGGTGAACCATGAACATATCAGTGACAAAAGCAGCAAAAGAATGGGGTGTATCAAGAACGACGATCTATCAGAAAGTCAATGATGGCCAGCTCTCAAGAACCGCCGACAAAAAAATAGACACCTCTGAGATGTTACGCGTGTTCGGTGAGCCTATTTCAAAAAAACGTACTGAACATTCAGTGAACACTACCCAAAGGTCACCTCTGAACAATCACAGTGTTCAGTACAGTACAGAGATTGAACACCAATTAGCGCTTGAAAACCTCAAAAATGAACACCTCAGCCAACAGGTAAGCGATCAAAAGAAGTTGATAGAGAATTATCAGCAGCAGATAGCACAGTTGAACAAAACACTTGATAAAGCCAACGCCAGTATTCAAGATTTCGCGCAAGTCAGATTGCTAGAGTTTAAAAAAGCTGAAGCCGACTATGAGCCGCCAGTTGAACAAGAGCAAGAAAAAACAGACGACTCAACCATAGAGACGACCCAGAAGAAAGAAAGGTGGTGGGAATTTTAGGCTTTGTGACTTTATAAACTAATGATCTAACAAATACTCTTCTAGCGCATCGTTAATCATATCTTGGTAGTTGCCACCAGTCTTTTTAGCCTTATCCTGGAATCTTGCAATGATACTAGGACTCACAATACTGGCACCGACCATAGCATCAGATGACACTACGCTGCCACGGGTCGCACCCGACCAGTCCGTGACTTCAGGCATATCAGACAAATCAATATCATCATCTGAAAGCATCGCCAATCGTTGCAAGTTCGCTTCTTGCTCAGCGCTCAAAGACGGTAACTCATTTGCTTTATAGCTAACCCTGTTCATAAAACCTCCTTTCAACCTTAGTGGCAGGTCGTGCTGATATGATACGAATAACTTCACCACCCTCACTATCTCTTTGAGTATGAGCGACCAGTAATACCGCCACCCCATTCACTGCACCAAGCGCTTGCCACCGCTCTTCACCATTTTCATATCGGTCTTGTTGACGCAAACACAAAGGATCAAGAAATACACAAGCCGCTTCTTCAAAGGATAAGCCATGTTTGCGTTGATTACTGCTATTTTTCTGTTCATCCCATTCAAATTCAATCATTGATCACCGTCTTCAAGCGTATTGGTGCTAGGTATTGCCTGATAATCAAAAGACAGCGGTATGCTATTGGTTTCAGCAACCTGATGCAAAAATAACTTGATCGCTTGAGAAGGCGTTAAACCATAGCCCTCAAGTACCGAAAATGCCTTGTCTTTTAACTCTTGATCCAGACGAATGTTATAATTGGTTGTGCTCATAGCATTACTTATCGCTTATTCATGTACTTCTAATATAAGCGATAAGTAACGCTAGATCAATAGTTCTAGCAGTCTGTGCTTCTCACCACTCTAAGCCGTGACGTACTGCTCATTCATCCCAGCAAGAAAATTATTAATCTTTTTTTCAATGCTTTTTTGCATGACATAAAGATCAGACGTGGAATATTTACCTAGCTTATTCCTTTCTCGCATCACTTCCATTAATTTTGCCCTAACGTCTTCTTCATGCGTTTATCGTCAATTAAAACCAGGTTAAGCGTTGCGATTACGTCAGCGTAGGCATCTTGGGTGGCTTCAAACTGAGCAAGCAGATCACTGGTGATTCGTCCTTATTGGCTTCGCATACTCATAAATTTCTTCTTTTTATACTAGGAAAAGATCCCTTTATGGAATTTTTATTCATTTAGCATCAATAATTTACCTATCAAAAACAGATCTATTCCTTTTGTTTGCTTGCTTCGCTTCAAACCTCTTCATAGCAGTATCTAATTCTTCATGCGTGGGCTGTACATAGGGCTCATCACTAGCATCTGTATTGCTTTCTTGGATTGGGTCACTAGAAGACAAGTCAACAAAAATTTGTTTTTTTACCTCAGGCTTAACCTCAACCTTACTGCTAGAATTATCTGTAGCTACAGATAATTTATTTGATTCTTTTCTATAGCGGTAAAGATAATTGGTAAGTGTGCCAGTCGTTAGAATGAGGTCATGACGCTCAGCTAATATCTCAACCACGCCTTCATAGGTATATGAAACAGCTAGCTCTTCGATCACCTCATAAAGATCACGAAACTTGGAAAACTTGGTTCTCTTAGCCATAAATACCTATCTCCATCTATTCTTGAAGTCAATTATCTCAACAATAAAAACGCTCATAATTTACTCATATCTAACTACCGATTTGCTGCCTTTTTACTAACGATTTGCTGCCTTTTTACTAACGATTTGCTACCTTTTTACCAATTATACAGTATTTGCTCATAATATGCTCATATCTAGCTACCCTTTTGCTAACGATTTGCTAACGATTTGCTACCGTAACGCTCTTATAAGCTTTTTTTGCTAAAAAGGCTTACAACAGGTAGAAAATAACCGATTTTTCTACCTGCTTTTCGGTCATTAAATTATTCAATTTAATGACTACACCTTACGCACCCTATTGGGATGAAAAAAAGCGTCTTAAATCAGTAACTTACCTGATTTAAGACGCTTTTTTCTGCATGCAAAGTGCAAACAAAATGGATTCAAGTAGCTGATTTATATGATATATTACTGTCTACAATTTGTAAACAAGGATAATTATGTACACTCCTACCGTATCATTCCGATTAAAGCCTGAAGTCTACCTAAAACTAGAAGCGATAGCAGCAGAGGCAGGGCAATCTCCTGGCGTCTACTTAAAGAAAAAATTGGAGTCAGATACTAATAACTTTCTTGAAGACCTTCAGTTTATGAAAGGAGATATTAGTGAGATTCTGCACTTATTGCAGTCGGACGACGAAGGGTCAAAGGCGGTAGAGAGCACATCAAATCAGAATGATATGGTCAAGGCTTTGATGCCGATAGTGCTAGAATCGTTATTGATATTAAGAGAGGTAGGAGCACCTAATAAGATCGCTAATGCTCAAAAATTGGTTAACAAAGCAGGAATAAAAGCCTACAATAGTTTGGATTAATAATTAACTATACATTACCCTTGTCTCAGCTGATACAAGGGGGGGGGTTGAGAAGCCATTCGATGATAAGAAATTGATCCTTGGTGCATAGTAATAAAAATTACTGGGATTCTAACTATCTTCCGAAGATTCTAGTCGATATGAACAATCATGAGACTATGTAAGCTCATATAAGCCGTCTAAGGACGTTGAAATTTTTTTACCTAACAAGATACCAAACGATACTTAAAACCTTATAGGGAGCTTAATAGGATGTTGTTATCTCTATTTGACTAGCGCTTTGATCTCTTTTTTTAAATTATTTAAAACTACTAATATTGGATTGACTGTTATCTTTACCAACTTTTCCCTTTGTCATTTTAATTATTAACAACCAAAAAGGTTTTTAATGTTTTTAAATACTTTTAAAAGCTTTTACGTCCTCTGAAAGCTTTGCTATCAGGAGGTTTCATTGGCTATAAAGCAACGTTTACCCTGCTATAAAGCAACGTTTACCCTGCTATAAAGCAACGTTTACCCTGCTATAAAGCAACGTTTACCCTGATTAAAGCAACTAATTATTAATTGTTGCTTATTTGGATTTTATATGTGACTATCTAACAAATATAAAATTTAGAGATTTCTATGAAGTTAGTTGTTAAAGACAACTCATTGATTAACGCTAGTTACTCGCTTGGCTTAGTTGAGCAAAGAATAATGTTGCTTGCAATTGTTGAAGCTAGAGAAACGGGGCAAGGGATTGATACAGACACGTTTTTAGAAGTTCATGCTCAGCATTACGCAGATCGTTTCGATATTGATGTAAACAATGCTTATTCCATGCTGTCAGAAGCTACGCAAACCCTTTTTAATAGACAGGTAACTTACACTGTACATGATGAAAAACGTAATAAACCTGAAAAAAGGGTAGTACGTTGGGTAAGTGGTATCTCTTATGTCGAGGGGGCAGGAGTAGTGAAATTACGCTTTGCTCCTGAAGTAGTGCCTCTCATTACTCGTTTGGAAAAGAATTTTACCAGTTATGAGCTTGAGCAGGTGAAAAGTCTAAATACCTATGCCACAAGGCTATATGAGATTTTAGTAAGTTGGAGAAGTGTTGGAAAAGTTACGATAACCCTTGAAGAGTTACGCAATAACCTAGGCTTAATTGATGAGTATTCTAGGTTAGAGGCTTTCAAAAGACGTGTTTTAGACCTAGCAGTCAGTCAAATAAATGAATACACGGATATTAAAGCTCAGTATGAACAGCACAAGCAAGGACGTGTCATTACAGGCTTCACATTCAAGTTTAAAGTGAAGAAAAATAAAGTAAAAATTTCTGCGAAAATTGAGTCTGATAAAAGCGAGATGTTTACCGTTGAAGGATTGAATGATAAGCAGCTAGGGCGTATCGCTCGTAATCCTAGTTTTGTTGCCGATTATAACCATCTTGTTAGCTCTACTAGTCCAGCAGGACAAGACCCTAAGGCGTGGGAGTTTGAAATGATTAATCGTCTTAAAAAAGACCCTACGCAGTTTAATAAACGTCCTATAAGAGAGTATCTTGAATACTAAGGCTTATGAGTACGTTGGATAGGTACGGTTCCCTAGTGAGGATTCGAATATTAAGCTGCAGCCCAAGTGATTTCAATGGATGTAAGCTCTTGAGCTACATCAGTGTACATCTGAGTGTACTTGATGAGCTTGGCTTGATGATTTTTTGCCTAGGCTGTCAGGTGACATTTTGAGTGTGGACGGTACACTAGGAGATCGTATTAGTAGGCATTTAATCTAAATAGCAGTTACACAGAATTCGGGATACTCCCGATATTAAAGAGTTCATTGCAGGTTATAATATAGTCAATCCATTCAAGAGTCGTAAACTCAACATTATTTACGCCATTCCAGTTTTCTTTTAAATAATTAATGATCTTAGACCTATACAGTTTATTGACGCTCTTAGCCAACAGCCTGTTTTAGCTCTCTTTTTCTTTTTTCATGATCTTCAATGTATGCATCGAAGCTTTGAACTTGCGCATATGTATTTTGATCTATGTGTTTTTTATTTCACGGTTGTGGAGTTTTAGGTGTGCGGCTAATTTTGGGAGAAATGACCTGGATGACTGGTCATATGTAAGGATAGTCGCTTAGCGCTTCAATAATCAAGCGTTCAGTTGTTCTGCTAAAGTAGTAAGAGGTTCAATAGAGCGCGTAAAGTCAAGACTTGATTCTAGATGCTCCAAATGTTGATCCATTAATCGAATCAGTTGTTTTTCATCTCGTTCCTCAATCGCTTGCACAATACGCGAATGCTCATCTTCGGCACAGTTCGACGATCCGAGCTTATTATATAAACCAATGATCAATGTAGTACGCAGTGTCAGCTCGCTCAAAAACTTCTCTAAAACTTGATTATTAGCAATAGCAGCTAAATGCATATGAAACTTACGTGATAAGCGTAATTCAGCCCGTTTGTCTCCTTGGGCGCGTGCTTTGGCTACAGCAGTTATCGTTGCTCGCATATCAACTATATCTTGTGAGCAAGCATTCTTAACAACATTGCAGGCTACGACTCGTTCAATTGTACGGCGAGCTTCAAACACATCGCTTGCTTCTTTAGGCGAAGGTGTTGAAATAAAAGCACCTCGGTTAGGTTGTAACTGTACAACATGCATAGTAGCGAGCGTAGAAAGTGCACGTCTAACATTAGCTCTATTACAGTTAAATATTTCACTTAGTGTTAGTTCTACTAATTTTGTTCCAGCAGGCAGCCGCTGCTCTGATACCGCAGCTGTGATTGAATTAATAATTATCTGTTCTGGTATTTCGTCAACTTTAGTATCTATCTTTTTCATCATAGTACCGATTATAGTGCGCCAACTAATTCTTCACAACAAATAATACATATATTCATTGTTTTGTTAACAAATTTAGTTAACAATAATTATTAACAAGATAATCGATAGTGCTATTCTATAATTATTCTGGTTATAAACCCTAATTCAACGATATCTATGACGGATAAAATCGTAGCAAGCGCCCGTAAAAGAGCGAGTGTTAGGACTACAATTATTGGGGCTTGTTGTGAATCATTTTCAGGCTCAGTTCTTGGGATTTGCTAGGCTGCGGTACAAGCAGCAGGTATGATCTCGACATTTTTAGTGTTGTGACGACTTTACCGCGTTCTGTACCTGTAATTGAGGAGCTTATTCACAGTTACGGTTTGTCACATCGTTTTAGACGAGTGCGCTCTACAGCAACCCCAGTACTTGCACTTGAAGAACCTGGTTCAGGAGCTCGTGAAAAAGTCTGTGACAAAATTTTGCGGTTGGTCCATGAAGACAACTGTGAGGCAGTTGTTTTGGGCTGCGCTAGTATGGCCGATTTAGCGGAATGGTTAACAGAAGAAACGGGTATTTCTGTGATTGACGTCGTCACCGTAGCAACGCGCATGATTGAAGCTTTAGTAAGATGCAGACTGAAAACGAGCAAAATTAGAGCGTATGCGCTGCCAATTTAATATCAATAAACTTATAACCCGCTAAAAATTATTCCAAGGAAGGAAAGTGTTATGGATTATAGCGAAGATTATGCTGCGACAGCAGAAGTAAAAACTATAGATGTTGAAACTACAAGCGACGAAAGCCTTAAACCAAATGGCCCAGAAGATAGGACTTTAGGTGCGCTTGGCTACATGTCTTTGTGGGTCGGAGACGGTGTGAACATGGGTAATATGACACTCGGTGCGAGTGTTATAGTTGCCGGTATGGCAATATTGAATGTTTGGCAGACTATCGCAGCCGCATTAATTGCAATCGCCATTGTTTCTACCTTCTTTGCATTAAACGACAGAGCAGGCTATAAATACGGTATTCCCTACGTAGCTCACTTAAAAGCATCATTTGGTAAGAAAGGAACGCTGCTCTCTTCACTGCTCCGAGCTGTGCCTGCTGTGATCTGGTATGGTGTTCAAAGTTGGATCGGCGGTACCGCATTAAATGAAGTGTTCAAAATATTGTCGAGTGGCGCTTTTAATAATGTATTTGTCGGATTCATCATTCTTATAGTTGCGCAAATATTGCTTTCAATGAAAGGCTTTAAGAGCATTAAAATAGTTGAGTCGGTGGCATCTGTCGTGCTGATGGGTATCGTTATTACTGTGTTTATCATACTGATTAAAGACCACAGTGCAGCAATTTCAACTTCCTGGATTAATACCAAAGGTACATGGGGAATTGCGTTCTTTGCCTATATTATGGTGTTTCTTGGTAACTATGCGGCTATATTTTTAAGTGCAGCAGACTATTCACGCGAGCTGAAAACAGGCTACACGGACGGAAAAAGAGGACTTTTTTACTTCATACCGATTATCGTTGCTTATGGCTCGGTAATCGTTGTAGGCGCTATGCTTGCAAGTGCGACAGGTTATACGAATCCAGCGCTAGGACTACCAGCATTATTCGATAGCGTTTATATGCAGTTATTCATCTCTGTATTTATTGTGTTTGGTGTAATTGCTACCAACATGGTAGCAAATATCGTTACGCCAGCTTATGTTATTCAACTATTTACGAAACTGAACTACAAAGCTTCAGTGGCAATGACTGGACTGCTTGCAATAGGATCATTCCCGTGGTTATTAGTGCAGGACGATAATGCGAAAGGACTAGATACTTTTATTCATGTCTACTCAGCTTTTCTTGGACCGTTAATTGCGATTCTTCTTGTTGACTTCTATATTATGAGAAAGCAGCATATCGATATCAAAGAATTATATAAAAAAGATGGAGACTTTGATGGTGTGAACTATGCCGCTCTACTGGCGCTTGGTATAGGAACAGCGGCAGCATTCGTAGTCGTTGACCTTGCTTGGCTGATCGGATTAATCGTTGCAGGTATTACTTATCCGATTATTATGAAAACAATGTTTAAAGGCTCTAAATTCAAAAAAGGTACTGTTTTTGAAAAATTAATTTAACAATATAAAAAGAGTAGTAAAATCGGTGGCTTTCTGCTCTTTTTATACTAAATAATCTACCTGTTTCGTTAAATGAACCAAGCTGAAAAAACCATACCCCAGTAGAACCGACAAATAAGATCGTTATTTAAGTGTTTATGTTTATTAGAGCTTATTTACGAGCGTCAACCAAAGAGCAATGTGCCAAATGTGCCAAAAATCATGGTCATAAAATTGCGGCGATCTATGTCGAAAACGAATCAGGCGCGACCTTGATACGTACACAGTTAATGCAGCTTAATTCTATTTACCAGGTGTCTTATGGTTGGGATACCACAGAGTCTCCGACAATCCCGGGGCGATTCACTACCTTATCACTCGATAAACCGTAGCAACACCAACACCAACCGCCTTAGCTATCTCATCTTTTGTCATGGTGTTTTGACTATATAACTCTAAAATGCGTTTGTGCTTTACTGTATTAGCTTTCTTACCTGATGGCTTATAACCACTGTTAGCCAATCCTTGCTTAATACGCTCTCTGCGCTTATCGTTATCTAACTTAGCCATCGTTGCTAAAAGATCGATTAGCATATCGTTAATCACCCTTAGGATACCCCCTGTCATACCCTCACTAACGGTATGTGTGGTTGGCAAATCAGCCACCACCAATCGTAAGCCCTTATCTTTGATACGCTGCTTTAAAATTGCAAAATCATCTTGAGACAGTCTGCTTAATCTATCCACGCTTTCGACCAGTAAGATATCGCCTTGCTCAGCGTCATTGAGTAGCTTAGCTAAAGCGGGTCTATCGAGCTTTGTACCACTGAAATGCTCAACGTAATCAACAGAGGTATCACCATAGCGTGTACTGAACGTAACCAAGTCAGCTAATGCTCTGGTAGCGTCTTGATCCTTAGTGCTGGCTCTCACATAAATACGAACAGTCATAATCCCACCTTCTGCCTTTTAGACTTAAAAAATAATGTTCATTGATAATAGCAAGATATTACTATCATTTGATAATACAAACAAGTCTAATGATAGATAGGTTATCGTTTAGATATTTTATGTTTTGGGTATAGGTTAATGATAGAGTGCTTAAAGTGGTTTTACGGCATCAGTCTGTTTTAGGCAGTGTATGAGCTCAATCATCGCTTTAGATAGCTGGTTTCACTGCAGCATAATCTATCTCTATTCATTTACTAATGCACTATAACCAAGATAGTTTATGCCTACTAAAGTTAATAATATCAACTGAGTAATAAAGAAAAGTATAACTACACTAATGAAGAAATATATAGTAATTGGAAGGTAGTCACAATTAGATATAAGGAAAAAATCTTTAATTATTTCTATAGAAAACAAGAACCTTATGATCGTAAGGTTTATAGTTAAAATCAAACTTACTGCTGCCAAATAAGCGAACAACATTGTTAGGTATATTCGTCGAGTTAACGGCTGCTCGTATGTACCTGGGAACCCCTTATTAGGTTTAATAAGGAAAGGTGGGTTGTCTTCGTTTATGTACTTATCTATTGCCTTTCTATTTATAGCTGATATCGCTGATAAAGAAGCTATATAAAAACCTGGAAGAATAGCTAATAGTGTAAATAAATCTGCAAACCTATCACTCAATAAGTAGTTACTGTTCTCATAACTATAGGCTAACCATGTAGTCCCAACACTTAATAACAACGAAATAAGTAGAGGGTACAATAAAAGCAAAGGGTATCGTAGTATAGATCTTGAACGCTCTTGTTGTTTATGTTTAATTTTAAGGAAATCAAAGACTTGTGCTGCTTTATTAAGCATGAGACCTCCTATTATTTTATTAAAAATTATTGATCATTTCATCGTAAAACTGCTTAACAGGCTCAGGAGACTCTAAATTCATCTTACTATGAGTATTTAAATCTCTTTCTTCCCACTTCAGATAAGTTCTCTTAGCAAAACCATCTAGAACACCATCAAGAATTTCATGTTTAATTTCTGAACCTGTATCTTCATTCTTAATTAATAGATATGTTGTAGGAGTTTTATCGAAGCTTTCCTCGTTTTCTTTCTTTAGATTTTCAGCAAGTTTGAATATTTTTGATTCTGTTATTTTCTCCCAAGCGGTTGTATTTTTCTCAATTTTGACTGTAATACTTGCTGTTGTCTCACCTATTTGTAAAACGCTATCGAAGTTACGTTTAACATCACTCTCAGCGTCACTGCTCTTTGTTCCGGTTAAAAGAACCCCATTTAACAATCCCTTCTTAATGTCATCTAGAACTGTATCGGTTGTAACAACGTTAAAACTGATATTGGGGAAGCACTCTATATCTTCTTCTGTCATCGCATCAGATTGCAAGAGATCTAAGTCACTATCTATCAGTGCTAGTAACTCAGCTATTATGCTTTTAATACATGGTCTAGTTAATCCAATTACTGATTGAATGCAGATATTAGGCGCAGTACGCATCTTTTCACTACTATCAGCTTTAACGACTATATGTACAAGTGTCCTTAAGCCATGCGCATCAGGTATTTTTTGCTTTATTCTGCTAGCACCTATATTCTCAACGATCCTATCGTCTACTTCACTGTCATAAAAACATAGCAACAGTTTGTAGTAACCATCCTGCTTTTCGATAGATATCCATCTAACCCACTTTTTATCATTGTGAAACTTTCTTAGAAGCATACCCTCAGTTTTTTTTTGAGAGTTAAAAAGAGCGATATTGTTTTTATAATAAGACTGAAGTTCACTAAATATTTTTTCTGAACTTATCAAACCAAATTGGATTTGACCTTGTTTTTTCCTACTCTTTCTCTTTTTATTCACGTTTAAACAGTAATAATCAAATCTTGTATTTTTTGACAAAGTATTCTCCCATAATATTTCAGTTTATCTGTGTTAACAACGATGATTGTACTGTACGTGACAACCCATGTCGTCTTATTAGAGCTACATGGTAACCGGCACCTGATTTAATTTTCAAAACGCGTGTTTGATACTATCAGAATTATACAAGACAATTTTAGAAATTCTGATAGTGTATATAGTCAGTTCAATATAAAATCGATACAGCCCATATCATAAAAGAGTTTAGATAAATCATTCTCCATCCATCCTTGGCGTAAAAATTTTGCTTGTGCCCACTTCTTCTCAATAGGATTTAAATCAGGACTGTAAGGTGGAAGAAATAATAGGCGATGACCATGCCTATTAAGCAGCTTTTGTACTCGTTTATGAAAGCTTGTCACTCAGGCATAGCCTTCGTCTTGCGCTAGGGCAAAGCAGTGCTTTGCTTTATCCTTGCTCATATTCATCACAATCACGCACTTGGTTTTAAGGCTTGGAATAAGCGTGTACTTGCACCAGTCATAAAATATATTCCCATTGATGTTCTTCTCGAAGTAATCAAGTGCAAATAATACTTTTTCGTACAAGGCACCAATGACGTTGGTTCGTTTTTTACCCTGCCAGTTATAGCTGTCGATACAAGGAGTTCCAATAGGCGCATAGCCATATGGTCTTATAGTTTCAGACTCGAAGCCGCTCTCATCCATGTATACAATAGCAAAGCCTTGAGCAATGTATTCACTAAGTTTGTTTAGATAGTTAGCTCTCTTTATCTTGCAGGCTTTGGGGTGTTCCAGTGTCTTTTTTTTTGCTAATGCGCAAGCGCTTTAAGGCATTTTGAATGCCTGTTGTATAGTAGAGCCTTTATAAAAGTGGTACGATAGTTTTAAAACAAGCGAAAAGTAAAAAGATTATGACTTATTCAGCAGACTTTCGTGCTCAAGTGATAAAAAGTGTCGAACAACAAGGCATGAGTATCAGACAAGCTTGTGCATTCTATGACATTAGTAAGGCCACGCTACAGAATTGGCTCAAAGATTATAGTATTAAACTAACTCGTAATAAACCACCCAGTAAAATACCTAATGAAGCGCTATTAAAAGATGTTGAACAGTATCCAGATGATTATATGTACGAGCGAGCACAGCGTTTCGACTGTAGTAAGTCAGGCATTGAGGCCGCTTTAAAACGCCTTGGCATCAGCAAAAAAAAAGACCTTAGAACATCCCAAAGCTTGCCCAGTAAAGAGAGCTGACTATCTAAGTAAACTCAACAACTTCATCGCTCAAGGTTTTGCTATTGTATACATGGATGAGAGCGGCTTTGAGTCTGAGACTATAAGACCATATGGCTATGCGCCTATTGGAACTCCTTGTATCGACAGCTATAACTGGCAGGGTAAAAAACGAACCAACGTCATTGGTGCCTTGTACGAAAAAGTATTATTTGCACTTGATTACTTCGAGAAGAACATCAATGGGAATATATTTTATGACTGGTGCAAGTACACGCTTATTCCAAGCCTTAAAACCAAGTGCGTGATTGTGATGGATATGAGCAAGGATAAAGCAAAGCACTGCTTTGCCCTAGCGCAAGACGAAGGCTATGCCTGAGTGACAAGCTTTCACAAACGAGTACAAAGACTGCTTAATAGGCATGGTCATCGCCTATTATTTCTTCCACCTTACAGTCCTGATTTAAATCCTATTGAGAAAAAATGGGCACAGGCTAAGTTTCTACGACAAGGTTGGATGGAGAATAGTTTACCTAAACTGTTCCATGATATGGGATGTACTAATTTTATTCTGGATTGACTATAGCAAGTTGAATTGAACCCAATTAGTTTTTAATCAAAAGTCTGTTATGAGCTAGTTTTATCGTCTATTTTTAATTTAAGCGTGACTATACCAGTAACCTTTCTTGTTTTCTTGTGAATATAATCCAGTCTGCAACTCACATGAATCCCCTAAAAACACCTATTGTTCCTATATTAGATTATGACAAATGGTTTTAAGGGTAAAAAAGCCACCGACCCGATAACTAAAAAATATATCTGCTAACATGGAATTAACACCCAAAGACAATCCTGAAAACTAATAGGTAAAGACACGCCATGGCACTGTTTAAAACTTCATTCATACGCAAAATAGCGATTTTATCCGTATCAGCGATGTTGTCCGTATCAGCGATGGCGTTGGATTTTAATCAAACTCAAAGATCAGCGAGTCAAGGTGATGCTGACGCTCAACACGATCTTGGTGTGATGTATTTCAACGGCAGAGGCGTGCATCAAGATTATGACAAAGCTATTGAATGGTTTCGAAAATCCGCCAACCAAGGTTTAGCTACGGCGCAATCCAATCTTGGAGATATGTACCACGAAGGGAAAGGAGTCCGTCAAGATGATGCTATTGCCATGAAATGGTTTCGAAAGGCAGCTAGTCAAGGCAATACTGATGCTCAATTTTTTCTTGGATATATGTACCACGAAGGCAAAGGCGTGCATCAGGATTACGACAAAGCTACTGAGTGGTTTCAAAAAGCAGCTAATCAAGGTTCAGCTGCGGCGCAAAACAATCTTGGATATATGTACCATAAAGGCAAAGGAGTCCGTCGAGATGATGCAGTTGCCATGGAATGGTTTCGGAAGGCAGCTGATCAAGGTTTAGCTGGTTCTCAATTTTTTCTTGGGGATGCGTACTACAGTGGCAAAGGCGTGTATCAGGATTATGACAAAGCCATGGAATGGTATCTAAAAGCAGCTAATCAAGGCGATGCTGAGGCTATGTTTTTTCTTGGAATAATGTACAACAATGGCGAAAGTGTCCGCCGAGATGATGCTATTGCCAAAGAGTGGTATCTAAAGGCAGCTGATCAAGACAGTTCTAATGCTCAATTAATTCTTGGACATATTTACCATGAAGGCGAAGGAGTTCGTCAAGATGATGCTATTGCCAAAGAGTGGTATAGTAAATCTTGTGATAACGGTAATCAAATAGGCTGTAACAGCTACCGAATCTTAAATCAAAGATAAATGCCGAATACGAAAATTTATAGGTGCAGGAAAATCACTTATTCTTACTATCGTTGGTATAAAGATAATTCACAATAAAGAAAGCCCTATATTAATAGGGTTGTAACCGGCTGTTTAATTCCTAGTGTGGGGGTCACATGCTACTTTATATATAAAAAAGTGACCCTATCAATTTAAATTCCACTCAATTATGTTATGAACAAGCACCAGCTTGTTGTGCACCATAGGTTGCTTCACTTACGGTATATTTACTTCCTGCACTTGATGAAAGCTGTTCAATAAGCCCATCACAAGAGAAGCCTGTCATATTAAGATACTGTTCTGCTGATCTCACGGCTTGCTCATTCCAATCAATACCCAAACTATCTACAGCCACAGTAGAATCATTAACCTCATAGCCATCACCATACTCCGATGAAAGCTGTTCAATAAGACCATCTCGTGAAAAGCCTGTCATACTTACATATTGCTTAGCTGAACGTACTGCATTTTTTTGTGGACGACTAAGACCTTCAGGCTGCACTTCAACTTCCTCAGCAACAACTTCATCGACAACATTAGCAACCACTGGATCAGACTGTTCAAAAGATTCAGCAACAACAGGCTGCTTAGAAGGGGCCTCAATTGCGTCTACACCAGCAGTCTCAACCTCTGCGGAATCTTTACCAACAATAAAACCTATAATAAGCAAACCAACAAAAATAATAGCAAGCCACTTCAATAATTTTTTCATACACGACACCCCCAACAATAACCACAATTCGGAAAGCTAAGGGGTAGCACAGAAGAAGTAGGCAATAGTAAGAGATAGCAAGATAGCCTAAGCAAAGAAAAAAGCTCATGAAAAAAGGCTGTTATCTGATTTAGGCTTATCTGCTGTCATATTTTTTCCTGCTTTCTTATGCCTGTAATACGTGCTTTGTGATATACCTAAATCTACCCAAGGTTGTTGCGTGCGTGCTGAAGTAGCTACAGGCTCACGCTTAGAGACTTTACCGCCTTTACTTCCCTTAAGTGCCTGACGATAAATAAACTCGTTATAGTGATAAGCATCACGCTTCCAGCAGTATTTTGCGATGCTTTTAGCAGTGGCTTTGATTTCTGAGTACGGTAATGGCTCTAAGAACATCATATTTACGTTCTGAGCATGTTTGAGTACTGAATTGAGCCATTGCTCCAAAGTCTTTCCTCGATGCTCTCTAATCGCAGAATATGCCCAATGGCGAACGGTATCGAATAGGGAACAGTTCCTGCCAAGCCCATATTCTTTCTCGGTAGCCGTTAAAGGGCTGAGATCAACGAACTCCGCAAGATAATTTAGCTCATAAGCTTCTTTTGTCCATACTTCGGTACGCCAATGCTCGTGCATCGGATTTTTGGTAATGAAATTAGTATAGCCGACGTCTGCTTTTGTCTCTCTGACAAGCCCTGCTTGTATCTTAGCAAGATAATCTAAGGCTTTACGGCTGCCATGTTCACTGGTGCAGACAGGCGTTTTTAGCTCATAGACGATATGAGCGTGTCCGTTTGAGGGGTTTTGGCTTGTCCAGCGTGGCGGTGGCAGATATTCTTCTGCCCAACGCATTGCGCCATGCTTATGATCAATGTCTAGGCAGATGAAGTGGGTCATGCAAGGAGGATTATGCTGGATGTACCGCATTTTGACAGCAGCTTGCCTAGGACGAATGACAAGATTACCTAGATCATCGGTGCAATAGGGCTTATGGGGGAGTGTTTCGTATATTTCCGGTAGTATTAACATCACGCACACTTGTGTTGGTGCGCCTGCTGATATAAAATGACCGTTCGAATATGGTGTGTTTTATATCTGCTGACACAGATTAAAATTCATCTAACCCCTAGTGACGCCAATCACTGGGGGTTACTCGTTTCTAGCACTTGAGTTTACGCTCTCACTCTTATTTCGTCAATTAACAATTTCCTCGTAAAGCCACGCCATTTAAGGCGTACATCGCTCTAAAAATTTGTACCTACATCATATTACATACTCATACTAAGACCTGAACAAGACGGCTTAAGGCGTTGTTTTTCATGAACGTTGATCTAACAATAGCATCAATAACTGCCTAATACTTAGTACTCTATCTTTGGTTTAGCTTTCGATAGTTATCACAACCATCTTGATTACCGTTATCACAAGCTTTACCAAACCATTCTTTGGCAGTAGCGTCATTCTGACGCACGCCTTCGCCTTTTCTATACATCGTCCCAAGGTTGAATTGGGCTAATGCATCTCCTTGGTTAGCTGATTTCCGATTCCATTCCACTGCCTTCTTATGATCCTGGCGGACACCTAACCCTTTGCTGTACATATAAGCCAGATTGTTTTGGGCTGATGCACTGCCTTGGTTGACTGCCTTAAAATACCATTCTATCGCTTTATTATAATCTTGACGGACACCCTCACCTTTTCGGTACATCAATCCAAGGTTGTTTTGGGCTGATGAATAATCTTGATTGGCGGCTTTTGTATACCACTCAACTGCTTTGGCAGAATCCTGACGCACGCCTTCGCCTTTTCTATACATCGTCCCAAGGTTGAATTGAGCCTCAGCATCGCCTTGATCAGCGGCTTTTGTATACCACTCAATGGCTTTGGCAGAATCCTGACGCACACCTTCACCATCATAGTATGCCACCCCAAGGTTATATTGAGCATTAACCAATCCTTGATTGGCGGCTTTTGTATGCCACTCAACAGCTTTAGCATAATCTTGACGCACACCTTTACCATCATAGTATGCCAACCCAAGGTTGTATTGAGCCTTAGCATCGCCTTGGTTAGCGGCTTTTGTATACCACTCAACAGCTTTAGCATAATCCTGACGCACACCTTCACCATCATAGTATGCCACCCCAAGGTTATATTGAGCCATAACATCGCCTTGATTAGCGGCTTTTGTATACCACTCAACGGCTTTAGCATCATCCTGACGCACACCTATGCCTTCATGGTAAATATGTCCAAGAATTAATTGAGCATTAGAACTGTCTTGATCAGCTGCCTTTAGATACCACTCTTTGGCAATAGCATCATCCTGACGCACACCTATGCCGTAGGAATATGAGTTCGCAAGAATGAACTGTGCATCAGTATTGCCTTGGTTGGCGGCTTTGGTATACCACTCAACGGCTTTAGCATCATCCTGACGCACGCCTTCGCCATACATTCTCCCAAGGTTGACTTGAGCCTCAGCATCGCCTTGATTGGCTAACTGCTGCGTCTGATTAAAATCCAACGCCATAGCTGATACGGATAATATTGCTGCGACTAAAAAAACGATTACTTTGTGTATGAATGAGGCTTTGAACAGTGGCATGGCATGTCTCAACTAATTGGCTTGAAGGATTATATTTTGAAGTTAATCCCATGGTAGCAGACATATTTTCGAGCAACCATCACGATGACTTTTTTGATCTAAATCCATTTGTCATAATCTAATTTTTGGAAACAGTCGGTTTAAGAGCACGTATGCAGTAGGCCTTTTACAAATCGACCTAGCTGTTAAGGCAAGAGGTGATGGTCAAGCTTCTTTGGAAGCGAGGATACTCTGACAAGAAGTTTTAATTATATATTTAATCGAGACCATCTATTACACACAGCGTTTAGGAAAAGCTCCCAAACCTAACCAAGTTTTTTTTGAATATCTAGTTACAACGCATTGTGCCAAAGGAATCTGTACGGCAAGTTGTTCCGTCACTACCTCGAGTCGTACCAAATTGGTCTGTACGCCATAAATTGCCCTGGTTGTCTCTCGTAGTACCAAACGAGTCTGTACGATATGTAGTACCATCATTACATCTGGTAGTATCAAAAGAATCTGTGCGGTAGTTTAGGTCAGCAGAGGCAAAAGGTGAGAACGCAATAAGCGCAGTAGCGATTAAAATACTTTTTATCTTCATAGTGACCTCCTCAGGTCTAAATTAATATAATACGTAAAATAAATACAGCTTTGAATCTTGATGTAGGAGACTATCCCAGATTCTGTGTAACTGCTATTTAGAATGACTATTAATAAGTATCTATTAGGGTATGCCCAAATCAGATAACAGACGCTTTAGTGTATCTCTATCTGCTTAAGCTATCTTGTTGTTAAACATTTTTAGCTAAATCTTACTAAATTATTTGTACTAGGTTGGTAGTGCGGCTTCTGTTACTCTATTTGTGACTCGCTAACTTAGCTGTCTATTATTTAACTATACTTAATACAAGAGGTAATTTATGAGCTTTACGGATACAGAACGTGTGATCTTAGCTAATCAGTATGAAATTCTTGGTAAGTTGAGCAATGAACAAGCTTATCTCGATTTGGCAGAGAACTTAAAAGATGGGCACGCATGGATTTATGACCAACAAATTCTTGTTAGTCCTATATTTAGTAAGGAGCAGTCAGATTTTGTAGTTTCTATTTTGGAACTTTATGATGCTATTCAAGACAGTTTTGACGCTCTTTCGGATAAAGGTTCATTGACTCCAGACCGTGTGAAATTCCCAGGCTTTGATGGCAACAATGAAGGTGAATACATGCGCTTTTTCTCCGCACTAGTTAAGAATCAGCAATTTGCTCATGTTAAGGCTCATACGAACTCTCATATGCAGAAAATATCTACTTACGAGGGTATGCTAAGTAAGTGGGAGTCTCTAGGAAAAGGGTATATGTTGTCGTTAGAAGATATTGAAGCTATCTTTAGTCGCTAATCTTAAACTTGAACTAGGTAGGATGTAGCTTTGGTAAAACTTGACAGCATACAAGCTTACTGCCTTTTTTCTCTGCCTAGGCTATTATTCTCGTTGTTTAGGGTCGTATTCTTGTGGTCTTCTGAGCAGCGTGCTTATTTTATATTAAGGAGCTCTGCCTACTAAGACCATGTTATGTTAGTTTTACTATGGTAGCTCACTGATAAGTGGGTTTGATCCTACGTATTAGCAGGTTTAAATGAAAAAATTATTGTTTTCCATTATGCTCTTTGTTTTCTCAAGCAACGCTTCTGCATTTGAATTATGGCAAGGTCTAGAGTTTGATGCTGCGCCTCATGAAGTAACTAAAAAATTCCCCAATGCTAAGCCAGATACAAGTCCTAGATTTCTTGCCTTTGGATTCGATAAGAAGCTAGTGCTGTCAAATTATGTGGTTCTAGGGACAGGTTTCGATGTTACGTTTTTGATGAGGGGTAATAAGCTGAAAGAAGTGCGCATGCAGGCTAATTCTTTATCAGATCCAAATGTTGTGTGGTCGAGAGCATATGATGCCCTCAGTTTAAAGTATGGTGAGCCGTCTACAGACCTCTATAAAATGGTTAGGTTACCTTCAGCAACTTGGTCTTGTAAGGGTATTGAAATAGGGCTGTTGACGCCTTTAGATTCTGATAAACTCTACATTAGCTACAGTGCTTCACTAGCTGATAACGCAAGTAAGTTATAGTTAAACAGCAAAAAATTATTATAAAAAATGATGCTTAGTATGTCAGGAAACCTATTCAGCATCATAGTTTTTCAGAAAAAATGTGTTTGGTGAGACTGTTATGTTTGTTGCTGTCTCTCGCATATGACACCAACTTTAACTAAAGCTTTTTATTCTTTATTAAGCCAGCGTATACCGCTAAATGGAAGTCTACTTAAGGCCACGAAAACAGCTAAGAATAATGATCCGAAAGCTCACTACATGTACACAACGAAGTACACAACGAAGTACACTGAGACTATTTCATAGAGTAAAATTGTTGCGATTAGTAGCATACAGCCAATAACTCAGATCCTCATTAGGGGAACCGAACCAGTGAAGGCACCTGACTGGTTCGCTATAGGTATGCCTAATTATGATCAAGCACCAGCTTTTTGTGCTCCATAAGTTGCCTCATCAACAGTATAATCATCAATGTCACAAAGTTGCTCGATAAGCCCTTTACGTGAATAGCCTGAGAACTCAAGACACTCTTCCGCTGATTTTACAGCTTGCTCTTTCCAATCAATATTTAGACTATCTACTGCAATAGTAGCGTCGTTTCTCGCATAACCATCAATGTCACAAAGTTGCTCAATAAGCCCTTTACGTGAATAGCCTGAGAACTCAAGACACTCTTCCGCTGATTTTACAGCTTGCTCTTTCCAATCAATATTTAGACTATCTACTGCAATAGTAGCGTCGTTTCTCGCATAACCATCAATGTCACAAAGTTGCTCAATAAGCCCTTTACGTGAATAGCC
>NZ_JAXCIB010000019.1:0-23795 GCF_035984995.1 Psychrobacter sp. PL15 | reverse complement strand
GCTCTGCTTGGAATAAGTTGCTTGAGCAGCCAGAGAGGGTTCGCTCTTTGACTACTAGGACTTGGGCGCAACTTTAGTTATTGGGTTTGGTATAACATCACCTGTCCAGACTTGATTGGGCGCTGTTGGGCTAAAGTTTCGAGCTAATATGTTGTCATACGTTTTATGTGTTTGATCAGCGTGCTTGTATTTATGTGTTTTTAATTGACGGCTTTTAAGTTCCATTTGTGACATCAGCTTACCTGCCGTATAACGTGACAGTTTGATGCCATACTTATTCATCAGTATGGCGGTAATGCTCCGAGTCCCCGCTGATTGCTTTGAGTCGTTGAATATTTGACGGATTAATGCCTTGTGTTTGACGGTTTCAAGGCTGATTGGTTTTGGCTGAACTCCATAGTAGTAACTACTCTTCATCACGCCAAACAGCTTGCACAGAAGACTTTTACTCACCCGTTTATCTTGCTCTGCAAGCTGGCTGATTAACGATAGTCTTTCAGACTGTCCAATGCCAGCAGAGCAGAAGCCTTTTTTAGAATGTCGCGCTCCATGGTAAGCCGCTTAACCTGTTTACGGAGCTCTTGGAGCTCTCGTTGCTCATCGGTTAAGGCATTGCCAATTGTAGGTGCTTGGCCGTTCATTTCTTAACGGTATTGACTCAGCCATTTCTGTAAGGTCGATTTACCTATCCCTAGGGAATTGGCAACGTCGAGTATTTTACGCTTATGGTCAGTAACTAAGCTGATGGCTTCAAGTTTGAATTCTCGGGTATATTGATTGCGTTTGTTGGTCATACTATTTTCCTTCTTTGGGGTAGTATAACCTCTTGGCAGCTGTCCAATTTTATTATGCCACCACAAACAGTCTCCGATATAGTCGGGGCGGTTCAGATTATTTAACACCGCTAGAGAAAGAGAAATGCTACTTCAACAAAAACCTCTTATCAGCTGTCCTAAATTAGTTGACCACTACATACTCTATAAAATTAAAACCTATACTTTGTAGGTATATTTTTATACTTAGATGGTTTTTGACTTGAGTACCATAAAGCAATAACTTGATAGGCACTTATAAGGATATTACCCATGGAGAGAGCTGAATGGAATCACAAACCTTAAATATCAATAAAGTTATTGATGAAGCAAAGTTTAAACCTTTTCATTGGAAAGTACTATTTTGGTGCTTATTGATTATCATTTTTGATGGCTATGATCTCATTATATATGGTGTGGCTCTACCGCTACTTATGGAAGAGTGGGCATTGACTACTGTACAAGCAGGTTTTCTTGCTAGCGCAGCACTATTTGGTATGATGTTTGGTGCCATATTTTTTGGTACTTTGTCTGATAAAATCGGGCGCAAAAAAACGATTATGATCTGCGTCGCCTTATTTAGTAGTTTTACATTCTTTGGAGCATTTGCTACTGGTCCAGTACAATTTGCTGTTTTACGATTCATAGCCGGTCTCGGTATTGGTGGCGTAATGCCAATTTGTGTAGCACTAACCTCTGAATACGCTCCTAAACGTATGCGTAGTACCCTTGTCGCGATTATGTTTAGTGGTTATGCGATAGGCGGAATGGCATCAGCATTATTAGGGTCGTTTTTGGTGGTAGATTATGGCTGGGAAATAATGTTTTATATTGCAGGGATACCTACTCTGCTATTGCCTATTATTTGGAAAATGTTGCCTGAATCTTTGATGTATCTGGTCAAAGAAGGACGAGAAAAAGAGGCTAGAAAAATTGTCCAAAAGCTTGCGCCGAATGAAAACGTTACTACTTCTACTACCCTATTGTTAGACGAACCTACTAAAGGTGATGACGCTCCTATTAGATCGTTGTTCTCAAAAAATCGTGGCTTTACCACTATTATGTTTTGGGTCGCCTTCTTTATGTGCTTACTCATGGTTTACGCATTAGCAAGCTGGTTACCAAAGCTCATGATACAAGCTGGCTATTCGCTTGGGGCTAGCATGATATTTTTATTCGCACTTAGTATTGGTGGTATGGTTGGTGCTATTGGTGGTGGAGTACTCGCTGATAAATTCCACCTCAAGCCAGTATTGACAGTGATGTTCGCTGCAGGAGCAGCAGCATTGATACTACTTGGCTACAACAGCCCTCAAATCGTTCTCTATAGTCTTATTGCAGTAGCAGGCGCAACCACTATCGGCTCGCAAATACTACTCTATACTTTTGTCGCTCAGTATTACCCTACTGCCGTACGTACAACTGCTATGGGCTGGGCATCTGGTGTCGGTCGCATTGGTGCTATCGTTGGTCCTATTCTTACTGGTGCCCTACTTACGCTCGAATTAAGTCATCAAATGAACTTCTTGTTTATCGCAATACCTGGCGTTATCGCTGCAGGTGCCATCTTCTTCGTTAACTTAAACGCAGCGGTTGATAGCAAAAGACAACCTGTTCAGCCAGTTATTTTAGAAGGCTCGGTAACCAGCTAAAATAATGTACGTTAGAGACTTGCTAGAACGTATTGTCTCTGCTTAGTGGACTTACCGACTTATTTTGTTAAGTTCACTACCGTCTATAGAACCTGCTAACGCTAGTTTTGCAATAGTAAGGCAATCCCAATGATAATACTATTTATTAAAAACTCAAAAGTACCTATCAATGAATATTAACAAATAACCCTGTTGCTTCGTTGAGCGCGTATATGAGAATAATGAAAGAAACAACAAGGAAAGAATATGAAACGGACATTCCTATCATTAATTATCAGTTTTACCGCATGTGGTGTATTTGCAGCTCCTAGCACCATTAATATTGATAAAGAAGTTAAAAGTGTTGAAAACAAGGTGATTGAATGGCGTCGGGATATTCACAAGCATCCCGAATTGAGCAATAGAGAAACTCGTACTGCCGCTATTATTGCCAAGCATTTAAAGTCACTAGGTATGCAGGTCGAAACAGATATAGCGCACACGGGTGTTGTTGGTTTTTTAAAGGGTGCTAAACCTGGTCCTACAGTGATGCTACGTGCAGACATGGATGCATTACCCGTTACCGAAAAGGCAGATGTGCCTTTCAAATCAACCATTGTGACCAAGTACATGGGGGAAGACGTTGGTGTGATGCATGCTTGCGGGCACGATACTCATGTTGCTATGCTAATGGGAACGGCTGAAGTACTAGCTGCGGTTAAAAATGAATTGCACGGCAATATTATGTTCGTATTTCAACCTGCCGAAGAAGGTGCCCCTGAAGGTGAAGAAGGCGGTGCTGAGCTTATGTTAAAGCAAGGAATTTTTAACAAGTATAAGCCTGAGGTTGCGTTTGGGTTACATGTTATGTCGAGCTTAAACAGTGGTCAAATTGGCTACCGAAGCGGGCCTATTATGGCAAGCGCTGATACCTTTGATATAACAGTAAACGGTAAGCAAACTCATGGATCAGCACCTTGGAATGGGGTCGATCCGATTTCAGCTGCGGCGCAAATCGTTACCGGTGTTAATCATATAGTGAGCCGTCAGATTGATATTACTAAAGAGCCCGCCATTGTCTCATTCGGTAAAATAAGTGGCGGTGTACGCGATAATATTATTCCTGATAAAGTCGAAATGATTGGCACTATTCGTAACTTTGATATGGATAATCGCGACCAAATTTTTGATAAGATAAAAACGACTGCCACTCACATAGCAATGGCATCAGGCGCCAAAGCTGACGTTAAAATCAATAAAGGTTATCCAGTTACGATTAACAACCCAGCGCTTACCACGCAAATGTTACCGACGCTGCAAAAAGTAGCAGGTAAAGACAATATACTTGAGGTACCTAAACTAACGGCATCTGAAGACTTCTCATTTTATGCTCAAGAAATACCTGGTTTATTTATCTTTTTAGGCGGTACACCTGTAGGGCAAGATGCTAGTGAAGCACCATATAACCATTCCCCCTACTTTTATGTAGATGAATCATCATTTAAAGTGGGTACTAAAGCGCTTAGCCAGCTAGCAATAGATTATTTAGCGATAAAAAACAACTAATAAAACCTAAATGAGCTACAGGCAACTTTATAGATCATCAGTATTCTATTTAGTTGCTTTAGTATTAGCCATTTATTAAAGAAGAGGTTGTATCGCTTTAGGCAACTCAATAAACACTCTATTTCTAAAGCGCTATTATCAATATTAAAGTCGAGGATATATCTATCGCACGCTACATGATTGAGCGCCAACGAAGCAGTAAGGACTACAGGACATTTATTGTGGTAAAAATAAAATAGCTGAGTCAGGTGTTAAGGCGTCTGTTAGTACGACAGGTGATTCGTACGATAATACTTTAGGTGAAACGATTAATGGGCTTTATAAGAGCGGTTTGTAATAATTTAACCCTGTCAGGCATCGCTACCTAGCTCAAATAAGTCGGCCTCCGATATTATCGGGGCAGTTCATTTTTTTATATGCAACTAGCATTAGTAAGTGTCAAACCTTCTATAAAAACTACAAGCTCAATCTTGCACAGGTAAGATTTGTAAAGAATGCTAACCTTATTTTCTGAATATATTATAAGCACAATATCACGAATCGAACGAATATAGTGATACTTAAATGTTGTTAAATCTGTTGTTGAAATAATTAATTAAAATAGTACAAACCTTATATATAAAGAATTACAGATAAACAATCGATGCGTGGTGGGCGCACCAACAAACATTATCACAAGTAAACATATAACCCCGTAGCCCTTATGCTACCGGGTTTTTTTATTATCTAGTAAGACGTAAATCATCGATATATACTCAATAAATACGCTTACACACGGGGTTTTTACGGTATTCTTTACGGTATTGAGCACATCATCCAACTTGGATACCGTCAAACCATGGCACCAGATCTTTACTCGTTACCTACTAGCACTATTACAATGTTGTTAAAAAAATGCTGAGTTGTTGTTAACTACTACTCATACCGATAGATATTATCATTACCTATAAATTTGATATCGTAGAAATAAGTAGAAGTAGTATGAATAGCAAATTAAAATATGTTTTTCATATTTAATTTAGCGAATATTAGTTAACGTAAAGTATCAACGACTGCCAACATGGCAATTAACGATGCTTCACCCAATTTAACAGAACGCTCTGGTGACCAACCCATAGCTGAGTCGGGTACATTATCGTTATCTTTAAAAGGCATCTCTAAAGTATTTGCAAGGCAATCAAAACGTTCAGCCACCCAGTTAGTTGCGAGAGTCATATTCGCTTCACCCGGCGCACCAATGCCATAACCAATTTCAGACTGAAAGTCGGCACTGGCTAATTTCAACACTTCTGAAAATCTATTGCGGAGACCCGCGAGGCGGTCGTTATAGCTTGGCGCACCTTCAGAGCCGGCAAGGAACACAAAAGGTAATGCTTCATCGCCGTGCACATCATAAAATAGATCCACACCAGTCTCTTCCATTTTATTGATCACATGAAATACTTCAGGGCTTTTTTCTAAACTTGGGTTTAACCATTCACGGTTTAAGTTAATACCTAATGCATTAGTACGTAAATGTCCACGCACACTACCGTCGGGGTTCATATTAGGCACAATATAGAAGTTAGCTTTTTCTAATAACAACTTGCTAGTGGCATTATCACTGTCTAACAAGCTGTCCATTAAACCTTCGACCAACCATTCAGCCATCGTTTCACCTGGATGCTGACGCGCAGTAATCCAAATGTTGCGTTTATTCGCATTACTATTGCTATCACTATCACCAATTTTGACTACCGTTAAGTCGCGCTTATCAAAGGTTTCACCTAAATGCTCTAAAGTCACTAACGGGTGCATTTGTACGGCTGCTAATAAATCTTGACGACGCTCGTAACTGTAAGGAGCAAAATAAGCAATTTGAATGCTGTCACACTCCATATCTGCCACTATGGTTAACTTTCCGTCTTTATAAGAAGTTGGCAGACGAAACCAATGCTGACGATCGTACGAAGCAACCGCTTGGTAATCTTCCCACCCTGCAGGAAATGACGCTTCGCCTGCATTAAGAATATTAAGAATATACTGCTCTCCAACCTGACCTGCTAAACGAAAGTTAAACCACTGGAAAAACTCTCCCCCAAAGTCCGGACGAATAGCCAATTGAATATTTTTTTTATCCTCTAAATTAATAACCTCAATATTACCCGCATCAAAATTAGCAGTGATATGCATAGCCTTTCCTTAATTAGTTTCTATGAAGTAACCTGGGTGTAAACAGATTAGAGACGCTATTAAATTATCTTAAAAAGCGATTGTAAAACAGCCAAACCTTTTTAACTGATTAACGCTCTAAAAAGTTGTACATCCATTTATCCTAATAAATTATTTTTTAATATTGTTAGATCAATATTATCATAATACATCGATTCAAACTCAAAAGGCGACACATAACCAACCGTACTGTGCAGACTGTAGTCAATCCGACATATGGTAGTCATCCCAACTATAAGACACCTAATAAATAAAATTAAGCTGCACGGTTTAGTTTCTGTATAGGCGTAAAGCCGCCATTGCCCATATTAAGGCGCTCATTATTATAGTGATATAACCAAGCTTCAGCTTGCTGACGGACTTGATTTAAATCAGTGAACAACTCTTGCTTTAACCATTATAAAAATCTGGTTATTGCGAGATATCATGGCTATCTCATAATTAAAGGATAAAAAAATACCCTTTAGGCTATGGGGTATATGGATTAAAAAACCTTTTTCTAAAATAAATTTTATCTAGGTGAGAGACTCAAAATCAGAGTTTGACAATATCTCTTTAGAAGAACTATAGTCTGGAAAGACTGTCATTTTTTTTCATATATTTACTGATTTTCTTTTTTTAAAAAATTATTAGAATCAACAGGTTTTGCTTTTTATTCACTTCGAAAAGCATCTTGTTTAGTACATTTTTTACTGCTGTACAGGAAGTTCGGCAATAAAGTTAGATAAAAACAACCAAGGAGAGGGATTTCATGACTTATCAAAAAGCAGATAATGAGCTGTCCGCAAGCCAAAAAGTAACCAACTGGCTGCAGGATTTTGATCAATCATTGCGTACAAAAAATATAGACAAGGTAGTTGAATATTTCGAAACCGAAGGATACTGGCGTGATTTAGTTTCCTTTACCTGGAATATAAAAACGCTAGAGGGGCAAGATGAAATTAAAAAAATGCTTTCGCATACCTTAGAGACTACTGAACCGTATGACTGGCAGCTTGATGAACAAGCGGTAGAAAATGATGGGGTCATAGAAGCTTGGATAACTTTTAACACCAAGGTGGCGAAAGGCTACGGTCACTTACGTCTGCGTAATGGCAAAGCTTGGACATTATTAACCACCATGGTTGAGCTCAAAGATTTTCCTGAAAAGCGTAAAAAATTACGCCCAAAAGGTGCTGAACATGGTGTTAACCCTAATCGTTTAACCTGGTTGGAAGAACGTGAATTTGAGGAAAAAAATCTGGGTTATAGCGATCAGCCTTATTGCTTAGTTATTGGTGGTGGCCAAGGTGGTATAGGTCTAGGCGCTCGTTTACGACAACTTGAAGTTCCGACGATTATCATTGATAAGCAACCGAAGCCAGGTGACACTTGGCGTAACCGTTATAAGTCATTATGTTTGCATGATCCTGTGTGGTACGACCATATGCCGTATCTTCCTTTTCCTGAAAACTGGCCAGTATTTACCCCAAAAGATAAGGTTGCTGATTGGTTAGAGATGTACACTAAGCTTATGGAGTTAAACTATTAGGGATCAACTGAATGCATCAGCGCGGCTTTTGATGAGGAGTTACAGCAATGGAATGTCGAGGTTGATAGAGCAGGTGAACGTTTAACAATGCATCCTAAACAGTTGGTGATAGCTACAGGTATGTCCGGATTACCAAACACTCCTGAAATTCCTGGTAGGGAAGATTTTGCCGGAGAGCAGCATCACTCAAGCCAACACCCAGGTGGTGAGGCTTATCAAGGGAAAAAATGTGTGGTACTGGGTGCTAATAACTCAGCACATGATATCTGTGCTGCCCTTTGGGAAAACGGTGCAGACGTCACTATGATACAACGCTCATCAACGCATATTATTAAGTCAGATACCTTGATGGATGAGGTACTAGGTGGTTTGTATTCAGAAGAAGCGGTTGAAAAAGGAATTACCACCTATAAGGCGGATCTGACTTTCGGGTCTATTCCTTTTAAAGTTATGCCGCAGTTTCATGAGCCTGTTTACCGTAAAGTGGCGGAGTTAGATGCTGATTTCTATCAGAAACTAACCGATGCAGGCTTTATGCTCGACTTTGGTGAAGATCATACCGGTCTCTTTATGAAATATTTACGTCGAGGTTCTGGTTATTATATCGATGTCGGTGCTTCTGAACTGGTAGCAGAAGGAAAAATAAAGCTTAAACCCCAAGTAGGTATTGATCATATTAAATCTCATTCAGTGGTGCTAACTGATGGCACAGAACTAGAAGCTGATCTAATTGTGTATGCCACTGGATATGGCTCCATGAATGGTTGGGCTGCGAAAATAATTTCACAAGAAGTAGCCGATAAAGTCGGTAAATGTTGGGGTATGGGTTCAGATACAGCCAAAGACCCAGGCCCTTGGGAAGGTGAGTTAAGAAATATGTGGAAACCAACCCAGCAACAGGCGTTATGGTTTCATGGCGGCAACTTGCATCAGTCTCGACATTATTCACAATACTTGTCACTGCAGCTTAAAGCCAGAATGGAGGGTATAGAGACCCCTATTTACGGTTTGCAAGAAGTTCATCACTTAGAATAAGTTTAATATTACTGTGAGTAACTTATAAAAAACCATAAGTTTGATGGCCGTACTGATTTGGTTCAGTACGGCCATTTTTGTATTAGGTCAGCTATTTTTGACAGGTTGCTTTGATAGGTTTATAAAATTTTGGCGTGTTGAACATTCACAAATAAGCACTTCTGATAGCTGCTAATTTATCAGAGCTGTATTCCAGACAAGAAGCAACTCGACGATAATACAGATACCTTAGCTAGAGTTGCTACAGTTGTGACCATTAGGATTCAAGCTGCGTTACCATTCATACTAAATTCAACATGACGATGTGAAGTAGATCTTTAAGTAAGCAACTTGGTTAGGATACATATATTGTTAGGATTTTCTCTCCAACTGTGTCTACCTCGCTGACATAAAGGCTTGTACCCAAAAACTCTAACGTTCGCCTAAGCCTTCAGAGAATGTTTTAGTAAGTGGCTTGGTCAAGTACGATAATACTGAACGTTGCTGCGCTTTGATATCGACTGAGGCAGTCATTCCAGGCTTGATGACAATCTCATCACGGCGTCTAGAAAATTCAGCGCCAATTATTTTTATCTGTACCCGATAATAAGGCTCTTCGCCTTTAGGAGTCTGCTCCATTAGTGTGTCTGGACTTATATATATTACCGTACCATTCATTGCTCCAAAAATAGAATAATCATAAGCATCAAGCTTGACGGTAGCATCCTGCTGCTCTTTGACATAAGCGATATCTACGGGGCTTATCTTAGCCTCAACGATAAGGTCACTGCTGGTTGGTAATATCTGCATGATGATCTCACCAGGCTTAACTACTCCGCCGATAGTCGTCACTAGGATGTTGTTTACCTTACCATCTGTCGGTGCAAACAATTTTTTCTCTTCTAGCACTTGTGAGTGATCGCGCAATTGCTCAAGTTCAGTATCTAAATCCTCTTGCGCCTTGGTCATCTCTGATTGTGCCTCTTCAAAATACTTATTACGCTTGTTAGTAATTTGGGCTTGGATCTCCGCCACTTGCCGACGCAATTTAATCACGTCAGCCTGACTCACATCACCATATGATAGTAATGGTTCATTCATGCTCAACTCTTGCTGTGCCAACACCTTCATATTTTGTAGTGAACTGACATCTTGATCAATCGCTTGCCGGCGACGGTTATAGAGCTGGGTTTGGTTTTCTATATATTCGCTATAGTTTTTGATATCCTCTGGAAACATCAATGGCCGCTCAAATATCTCGGCCTCTAGGCGCGCAAGCTTGGCTTTAAGCGCTGCTATCTTCGAGCCTGCATTAGCTACTGCCGCTTGCGCACGCTCTTCTTCTAAGGCAACTATCAGCTGTCCTTTAGTGACATCCTCACCTTCTTTGACTAATATTTCCGTCAGTACACCCCCTTCTACAGCTTGGATATCTTGTGTACGGGCGCTGGCAATAATAGTTCCTGTCGCTCGCGTGACTTGGTCAATTTGGGCAAAATAAGCCCAAACAATTAGTGTGATTATCCCGACCAGTGCACCCCAAATTATAATGCGCGTACGCCCAATTTTAGGATCATGAGACTTGTGCCTGTAGTTATCCATTATCTTGCCCTACATTATCGCCTTCACCATCACTTTTCAGTGCAATATTAGACGTCTTATTACTAATAACTTTCACTGTCGGTGTACTCACTTTAACTGATGTTTTATTAGTGTGTTTCTGACCCTCGTTACCTTTTAATTGTTCTAAAACTTGGGCTTTAGGACCATCCATTACAATTTTTTGATTGTCCATAATAATGATGCGATCAACCAGCTGCAGCAGTGGCATCTTATGAGTGGAAACTATCAAGGTATGCCCTTGCCCAAACTCCTTATTGAGCACATCAATACATTGCAACTCTTGACGATTATCCATAGAAGCAGTCGGCTCATCCATCAGTAGTACAGAAGGTTTGGTCAGTAACAAACGGGTAAAAGCCACCAGTTGTTTTTGACCTCCTGACAACCCTTTACCACCTTCACTAATGGGTAGGTCTAAACCACTAGAATGACTGGCAACTAACTTAATCAGACCAGTCTTCACAAGAGCCTCGCGCATCACATCATCACTGGGAGCTGGTAAACCAATCAGTAGGTTTTCTCGTAGTGTGCCTTCGAACAGACGATGGTCTTGTTGTAGATAGCCAACTTGCTCACTCAAAGACTCACGGCTAATCTGTTGAATGTCTAATCCATCTAGTAATATCCGACCTTGAGTAGCCGCATACAGACCTGACATGACTTTTAGTAACGTTGACTTACCTGAGCCAATAGGACCCAGTACTGCAATACGCTCACCAGCTGTTATATTCAAACTATTGATTGCTAATGCCGGCTGGTCATTATTTTGATAATTAAAAGTAACTTTATCTAAATTAAAATTACCAGCGATTTTGCTAGGAGATAAGGGATGACTGACACCATGATTGTCTTGTTTCAATGAAAATAACTGTTCAATATTAAGCTTGGCGGCTTTGGCATGTGAATGCTGTATTAATAAACTAGGAATACTCATCACCGGCGCTAAAATACGACCACCTAGAATCGAACACGCAATTAAGCCGCCCATCGTCATATCACCTGACATCACTACAAATGAACCAACAATCACAATGCCCACATAACTGGTCTGTTGAATCATTTGTGACAGATAGCTCAAATTGTCATTAGCATGCTTCATATCCAAATCATTCTTGGTAGTGATATTCATCACATCAAGCCAGCGTGATAAGAACTTCCAGTTACCTGATCCTGCCTTAATGGTTTCAACGCCTTCTACAGTCTCCACAAGTATACCTGTTTTACGATAAGACGCTGCTGCCCCAACTGCAGCGATACTATCGATTTTTCTTCGCGCACTGAACCCTAATATAATGGCTATAACCGCTGCAACTATCGGTACTAAAGCCACTAAGGGATTACCAATAACAATAATCAATGATACAAAAATGATAGCCATTGGAATATCAACTAAACCGAACAGTGTACTGGCCGTGTAAAAACTACGTACTTGCTCATAACCACGTAGCTGCGCTGCCATCGAACCAACCGATCCTGGCATTTGATCAATGCGCACACTTAGCAAACGCTGGAATACTTCACGAGATAAATACTGATCAAGATTAACGACTACTTTATCCATAATCTTTGAGCGGGCAAATTTCATAAAAGTTTCAAATAAAATGACTAGCCCTACACCGCTTGCCAAAATAATTAAGGTGTACTCGCTACGAGTAGGTATCACCCGATCATAGACCTGCATCGAAAACAACGACACTGCTAGTGCTAACATGTTAATCAAGAATGACGCCACTACCGCCTCAACAACGATACCGCGATAGTTTTTTAAATCCTTTTTAAGTAATTGATCAAAGGAGAACTGCCTACGCTTACTTGGTTCATTCCCTAAGCGAATACGTAACAACTGTAAAAATGCATCACTGGGATAAGCACTAGTCTTCTTAAGCTGACTAAATTGCCATAGTCCTTGGGGGGTTTGTTGATTAATGACACCCCAACCCTGTGTGTGATGCAAAGCCAATAGTGGTAAAAATGCAGCATCAGGTGTTGGTAACGCTTCGGGTAATTGATCAATACCCAACTGACTAAGCACATTAATGATACCTGCCAGCGTCCGTAAATCTTGCTGCTGATGAATCACGCCATGCAAGCGCGTATTATCAACAGGATATCCTTGCTCAGTCAGTAAGGTACGTAGCGCTGCAGCCAGCTGAACCGCTGGCTCATCTATCTGCTCATTTTCTGCAGACAATAATAGTTGCGAAGTAGGGTTTGCTATCAGCTCACTGTCAGATGTCTGGTCATTCGAAGCGTTAACAGGTGTACTCATGATAAATGTATCCGACTGATTATGATTAGCAGGTAGTCAATGATCGAAAAATGTAATAAAAATAGTGTTATTTAGGGCGTATTGATACAAAATCAGGGGGTATCTGTTAGCAACCTTGCTTTAGCCTCACTAGTGTTCGCATAACCGACAGTATCGTTGATAGGATTATTAATAGGATACGTATTTATATCATCTCTTTTCATAACAATAGGCTGAATAGCCACTTCATTCGTCGGCTGCCAGGCGATATCTCGACGGTTAAACCAGTTTTTGATAGGATCTAGCGGGTGATATAATGGCTGTGGCTGACGACTTTGATCGAACTGTTGCCACGACATCATACCAAAGTCGACTTGTAGCTTATAAAAGCTGGCGATAATAGAGGATTGGGTCTCAACCAGCTGTATCTGATATTGAGAGTGTTCACGCACTGCGTTAAGAACTTCAAGCCAAGACTTGCGCCCTGCAATGAACTGACGGCGATAAGAGCTAACCACAATTTGAGCACCTGCGACTGCGGCAATTAATGAACGCTCTTGATCTTTAGCACTAGCGAACTGCTGATACTGAGTTTGTATGGTTTCAAGAACCAGTCGTCTTGATGCTTCTTTTGATTGCTCAAGACTATTCACTCGCGACTCTGACGCCTGAGCCAGCGCCAGATTAGACAGTCCTGCCCCTGGGTCATAGCTAAGACCCACTGAGAACTTGCCATCATCATTACTATTATTTTTGTCATCATGATAATAGTCATATCCGTATTGCGCATACACGGAGGGATAACGTGATGACTGCAATGATTTGACCCCTTGCTTGGCAGCTTCAACTCTATAATGCTCTTTTACGACAGTAGGATTGTAAAAACTGGCCTGGTCAAATGCCATCCGCTCAAAATCTTGTGAGTAACCTTTGGCACGCCCAACAAGCTCACTTAAGTTTGGTGCGGGCAACTCAGCTGCTGAGAGTCTACGACCAGTAATTTGCTCCAAGCGTGCAATAGCAATACGCTGCTGCTCAACCGCTCCTTGGTAAGAATTTTGCTCTTGTAGGATACGATTAGTAATCAAATCCATCTCGATACGTGCTGAGACTCCTTGACTGACACGACGCTGCATCATCGCCTCAAACTCTGCGAGTAACTGCAAATTGTCGTAATAGACACGCTGTTTAGATAAAGCGGCAATATAACTTTGCCACGCTTCAATTGTCGTTTTGGCCACTTGGTTTTGTTGCTCGTAGACGTACTCTATCGCTGCTTTGTCATCAAAAATCGCTTGATTCACATTCGCAGTCAACTTGCCACCAGTCCATAACGACTGTCTAATCTGTAGCTGCGACACCATGCCATCATTACGATCGTAACCTGACGATATGGTGGGAGCCGGCAGCATATTGAGCTTAGCGGCACGTATACTTACAGTGGTCGCTTGTTGTTCCGCGCGTGCAGCACCGACCAGAGGGTGGCTCTGGATTGCCTGATTAATCAGCGAACTCATATAAGTATCAGCATTGGCAAATGCTGCGCCCGACATCGTCATAAACAGCACGCTCAAGCATAGTCTATGCCATGTTTTTTTTATGATATAACTTTTTTTAGGCAATATTTTTATCGACGGGTCATGCTGATAAATGTTCATGAGGTTTGGCTCAGTCCTGCTTTAAGCAAATAAAAAATCAAGCGCTACGACATATAGTATGAAAATAGCGTAACTAAATTGGACCGTGTTGCATATTCAGAATATTTTTGAATGTGTCTGTCATCCCTGCTATAGATCAAGCCTCTTATTTAAATGACTTAATACTCGCAGACCAGAACATTGATGTCTATAATTAATATCATCACGTAAATATTTTATACTGATAGACTACTAAACACTTGTTTTTGGCTTATGGATCATAAAAACGATGATTAAACCCTCACCACTACCTACTCAAACAAGAAGACCAAAAAACAGGTCAATAATTGCTATTGTTCTGGCAGTGTTGCTCCACGTTGTAATTGCGCTCGTTATCTATTTTACCGTTTTTAAAGATAAACCGTCATCAATATTAGGGTCGTCACCTATCGACGGTGCTTCTCTAATATCAACAACCTCTGTAATAACAAAAGACCAGCGAGCATCGTCTGAGACAGCAGCAGTGAAGGACAACATAAAGGACACTACCCCGCAATCTAGTAGCCTGCAAAACAATAAAAAAACGATTAATGCCAATAATAATTTGATCAATAAAAACGCTGCTCTAGATCAAAAACCAAAATCTATCGTTGAGGATGCAATACAAGGAGGTAATATCTATGATTCGCCAAATCAATCATTGAAGCTTACTGCTAACGATGATACAGCAGGGTTTACAGACTCAGATATCAACAATCAACAGAGCCCGCCTGAATACAGGCTTAAGCAGACCAAACAATATCAACAGCTAGATGCAGAGATTGATAAAAATAATGAGCAATTGGCTAAGCTCATTGACGAGGTCAAAAAACGTAATCAAAGCCAAATACAACAGCATCAAACACCCAAACCAAACGCTAGCGATATCAAGAATACGCCAGCGATCGAATCTGATTATCCTATTACCCCTATTACCTCGTTATCAGAAGCAACTAACGATAAGTAAAACAGCTACTGGCAGTCTAGAAGCAGATAGATAGTTTTATATAAATGATGGTTAGTGACACAACTTATATTATCAAGGTAGTGTCGATAGCCGATTGAATGAGAACATCATGCGTTCCGTTAGTATCGCCAAAGCTATAAACATCATAGCTATTACCATCTTGTTGTCTAGTACCGGTATTTGTCCAACCAGTACCAGATAACGAGACACTATCTGCACTATCACCATTGATAATCAGATTTTTACCAGTCATCACCGTCTCATTCATAATATCAAGCACGTCACTAGTACTTAGATTGGTCAGTTTTTGTGCGCCATTACCCGTCATATCGATAACTTCAAAGCTCTCGAATACCGTTGAATCAAAGTTACTGAAGTCAATGCTAGTGTCAGCTATATTAATGAGTAAGGAATCAATACCGTCACCGCCATCCATCAAAATATTGTCTGCGGTAAATACGATAGTATCATTACCTATGCCACCTTTGAGAGTATCAGCACCAATACCGCCATCTAAGAAATCGTTGCCACTACCGCCATCTAAGAAATCATTACCACTGCCGCCATCTAAGAAATCATTACCACTGCCGCCAACTAAGAAATCATTGCCACTGCCGCCAGCTAAGAAATCATTACCACTGCCGCCGATGAAAGTATCATTGCCAGCCCCACCAGAATAATTGACAGAATTGGTCTGATTGACCGAGATGAGTGCATCATCTTTATCTGTTCCGCTAAATGTTAAAGTAGGAGCAATATCAACATCGATATCAGTGACTAAAGTGGTCTGACTGGCACTATTCGCGGTTTCGACCGTTTGCAAGCTTATCTTCAGCGTACCAACATATGAGGTCGCTGATTGTACCAGTAGGTCATTAAGTTGGGCCGGTGTGATGCCTACAATAGTATAGGTCTTAGTGGCAGCACTCCAAGTTACATCAATGGCAGTACCCGCACTAGTGGCGACTTTGAGGACATCACCATATAGATTCTCACCTGTAAGTATGACGTTGACCGTTTCACTACCATCAATATCTACCATGTTTGCATTTAGATTCAACGCTGTCCATTTCCCTTGAAAGCCAAGTACTGATGTTGGCTTAAAGATTATTTGGTCAGCGACTGGGGTTATATCAAGGTCAATAACTAGCGGCGCACTTATACTGCCACTGTCATTGATGACTTTCATCTCAATACCCTGTACTTCAGTGCCACTGATATTATTAGGAGGTACGATAAAGATATTGCTGGTTTCGCCGCTGTTGATACTACCTAAATTAGAGACATTGATTGACCATAAATTATCGCCGTCACCATCAATATCGCCATTGTTATTGGCCAATACTTTGGTGCCATTTTTATTAGTGTAGTAGACCAAATAATCATTAGGAATATTATCCAAACTGATAGCAGCTGCCTTATCGCCTTCATCGATATTAGTAATCTTATAATCGATAGCAATCATCGTATCTTCATCACCTATAGCGGTGGTGGTTGAGCCATTACTACTATTGGTTATCTTCATGTTATCTGACTGTTTGGCCACCTTTATATCATAGCTATGCTCATAGGTCAGCGTGCCGCTATCGTGTTCTACGATATCAGTGACTTCTTTGTGCGCAGTATAAACCTTGACCACTGCACTACCATCCGCATTTTCAGCAGGAGTATATTTGATCATCACAGTATCAGGTGGATTTATACCACTTATAAAAGTATTGGCATCTGTTACTTTTAAGACATAATAAGTGCCAGCAGGGATATTACCAACAGCATTCGCTTGTAACGTGACTGGCAGTAATACATTACCACTGGCGTCAGTTAATACCCCAGCAAGACCAGTACCTGTGAATAGCTTGGTCTCATTAAGTTGTATATATAGGTTGCCATCGATAAGTTCTACATAGTCGCCATCAGCGCTATTTTTCAAGTTAATATTGATATTGACGGTAGTATCTTCAGCTATCTGTACAATCGTGTTTTTGCCAGCTGCGTCCATTGGGTCAGTAAGTGGCTTTATCGTGACCCTAACATTATCAATTTTGGCGATTGCCTCACGACCGTTATTGTCTAAAGCGGTAAATATCACATCAAAACTAATATCCTGATTGGTTTCAGATACATTAGTACTAAAGTTAGCAGGTGGCGTTACTGTGATGGTATTAAGTGCCTCCTCCGGGGTGAGATTACCGGCCTCCTTAACGTCAATAAGATATTTTCCATTGACCTGCTGTATGCTCACATCATCATTAGGGCTCTGTAACAGAGTGCCTACTGGTAGGTTGCTTATAAGGAAAGTATATGCGATTACTGGTACTGAGAGATCAGAGACCAAGGTGGCGTTTAGTATATTGCCTAATACTACTTTGGTATCCTCATCTGACTGTGATGGTTCTATTGTCTCTTTTTGAAAAATAGCTATCAAATCAGCAGTACGAGTAGGATCAGTGCTATCAGTAACCGGTCTGCTCAGAACGATATCAAACTTCTGTGCTTCAACCTTCTCCTCTTTACCATCACGACCTTGCCCATTGATATCTTGGGTAACACCCGTTACCTTAATCGCAAAAGTGCCTTCAGGAATGTTAGGGCTGCTTTCATTAAGCGCTAATACTAGCTCGTAGGTCGGTTGAGCGGCTGTGATTGCTTGGTCTGTTATATCAACATACCAAATACTATCTGACAATATACCACCTACTACAATTAGTCCTTCAGGTACATCTCTGACCTCTAGACGGGTAAAACTCTCTGAACCATCTTGGTCTAGGGAAGTCATAGAGACCACAACTGATAATGTATCATCGTTCCCGCTGTTATCAATCTTATTGTCTGTTGAGCTTAAAGTGATGACTGGTTGATCAGTGACAGCTTGGAAAGTCACATTTACAATAGCACTCTTAGTTAAAGAGGTTTCAGATATCTCTGAATCATCTGATAGCTTAGTAATATCAGTATAAGTATAGTCAAACGCTATATTGACATTGCTATCACTGTGTAATTTATCACTATCATATTTAAACTCGACTTTTTGACCTGCCGTAATGGTTATGTTTTCGTTGGCCTTAAGAGCCACCACGCCACCATCTACTCGTAAGGTAAGGTCAGCGTCTGACAAGGTATTAGCTGAGATTATAATACTCTTCAACGCTTCATAGCCCGTCATACTATTGGCTGAGTTTGTAGTATCAGTACTGACAAAGGCTGCCTTAAAGTCTATCGTTGTCCATACATCTTCAGTGGCAACGATTTGCGGATTGTTCATTGTGCTATCGGCAGCATCTGGTTTAACTAAAATAGTGACTTGTTTTTTGTCATGAGAAACACTGTTTCCTGACCCTGTCTCTGTGGTAACACCAGTAATGGTAAAGCTGACATCACCTGCGAAGTTGTTGGGTGCGACTAGTTGGGCGCTACCATCTTTTAGCGACTCTAGCATTATTGACCATACACGTTTGTCACCAACACCACCCAAAAATGTCACCCCTTCACCGGTCAGATTAAAACCGACAGGCAGACCCTCGACACGGTAAATCACCTGCTCAGCCAGAGGTACATCAGCATCATAGGCTTTGATATCGGCTACCATATTAAATAAGTCAGATAACGCAATAGTTTTATTGACAGTAGCATCTACTGTTGCTTCATCGGTAATATAGGTATAGTTTTTACCACTTTCAGCACTTACCTTTAAGTCATCATTTAAGATGAGGTCAGCTTTGCCAACCACTGTAACCGGTAATGTTAGAATCAGAGGCACACTGATGTCACCATCACTCTCTTTACTGACTGATGATACTTGTAGATTTACCGTACCGCTAAAGTTTTCGGCAGGGACAAAATATAACTTATCTACCACTTTAGTATAGTCTGCGATGGTCACAGAGCCGTTAATAGGAACTAACTCTGTTATCGTAGTGCCCTTATGGATATACAGCTGAGCCCCTACTGGTATACTTGAGATGGTGACATCATAAACTTCTGAGCCATCATTATCTCGTGAGCTTGGACGGATTTTTAGCGGAATACCTTTGGCAGAATCGATGACAGCAGCTGATGAACCATCACGCTGATTACCACCGTTGATTGCCTGATCTTCATTGCCTGTAGCAGGATCAACTGCTAGGGTCACTTTATCTGCGACACCTTTAACTACAAACGTCAAGTAACTCTCACCACTGGTTGTTTCCACTTTACCAGTACCATCTTCATCATAGTCTAGAGTCTTAGCCTGCACCTTTACTGCGGTACTTGCAGAAGCAGTTTTACTGAAATCACTATAATTTGTGGGCGCTGTTACCGTCACTGTATTAAGATAAGCGGCTGGAATGTCCACACCTAAGCCATTATCTATGATGCTAACAGTCTTACTGCCATTATTATAAGTAAATACAGCACCAGCAATAGAGGTAAAAACGGTGCCGTCCTTATTACCAAAGGTTAAGTGAGCGTAAGTCTGCTCAGAGTCGGTAGGGTTGTTGGTGTGGCTTTCTTGTCCAAAATTAACCGTATCATCTTGGTTAGACCATCCCGTTTGTAGATTGAACGTGCCATCAACGCCAAGATTGAATGCCGTATCTTCTTGCGCAGTGGTGGTGTAAGTGTGGTCTGAATTGATGGTTAAATCATCTACCTGATCACTATCGCTACGTCCTCCAACCACCTCGGCGACTGGAGTGACGGTGATCTTTTTAGGCGGTAACTCAGTCGTTTTACTATTACTATTACCACCATCGTCATCAATATCTGAGCTTGTGACTTTAAAAGTAAAGTTAGCATCTTTCGATGATTGTACTGGTGGCTTGATTGAGAAATTGCTTAAGTCAGTTGAGCTTATGACGTTAACAGTGATATTGCTACCACCACTTATACCTGTGGTCGAATTACCGGCACTGTCTTTGTAAATCCAACCTTCTAATAGAGTAAACTCAATCTTAGTAATCGTTTCTGGATTGGCATTGCTTGTATCTGATTTATTATCGAGTACTTTAAAACCGAACTTATCAAGAGTCACTGCCGTGTCTTCAGTAGTGCTAATAGCGCTTGCAGTCATCCCTACTTGACCACCAACTGGAGTGACGGTTAAATTTACGTTGACCGTACTGATCAGCTCGACAGTTTTATCTTTAGGAGTAGAGGCAAGGTCAGAGTCATGATCTTGAGTATATAGCGATATAGTGACACTGCTCATGTCTCTTGAATCATAATCTGCAGACTTAATGCGAATCTGTGGCTCTGTACCAGCTCTAGCAATCAAGGTAGTTGCAGTGATAGTAGTACCACTTTGAGTAGCACCAATCAATACTTGACCACTAGCATTAGCGGTATAAAGAGTCGCCGTGGTACTACCCGCGGGTGTAAATTCGATAATAGCACCAGAAATTAGACCTTTTATCACAAATCCATAAGTCTCTTGATTACTGGTGCCACCTACTAGGTCACCAAACTTAGTGGTTATTGGTAGGGTGGTATATTCGCCTTCATTTGCTGTGGCTGTGAATGTGTTGCCACTAACATTTGCTGCGTCCGCTGTATATCCGAACTGACTGACATCATCACCAGTCGCGTTGTTACCGACACTATCAGTAACGGCTTGAACATTGACAACAATGTTAGTGGTAGACGTTGCACCTGCAATAAGAGTGCCACCTGTATTGACAGGATTGCCATTGCTATCTACCCTTGCAATATCGCCGTCTGTATTAACCTCGTATTCAGTGACTGACATACTAATAGATATGTTTGTCGCATTGTCTTTGGGCGGTGTCAGTGTCATCGATTCAAACTCAGCTTTGGTCATAGTGGCTGTTAGCGAGCTTAAGTTTGGTGGATTATTAATAATAGGCACATCACTAAGTTTTATTCTAATCGTTTGATTGGCAGTAGTATTAATAATTCCGCTACCATAATTCAGCACTACACCACTAGGTATACCCGTTAAAGTGATTAAACCAATACGCTCAGGATTATCAGTATTATTGACAGCGCCATTTAAATCTTGATTGTCAGTAATGGTAGGCGCTTTCAAACCTAACAGCACTGTAGTATCTTCAGGAGTTGAAACGCTAACTGCAGTAAGCCCAGGTTTGTCAGATACTGGTTTTACGGTGATGGTTAGGGTTTGGCTTGCTGTTTCGCGAGTAGCACCAGTAACGCCATTAGACACATTGGCAGTGATTACAGGTAATGTGCCGCTATAATCAGTGGTTGCTGTATATACATAAGTACCATCGCTGTTAAAGATAATCTCACCAACTTTATTACCGTTTATCACTACATTTTGAGCTGTATTGTTTGCATTGATAGGATCTACACTAATAGTTGTCCCACCACCAATCTCAAAACTCTCTACGGTTAGCTGCTCACCAAAGTCTGGGTCATCGGTATCATTTGCATCAAAGATAGTAGCTTTAACACCGCTTTTGGTGGTTGTGCCATTTTCATTGATAGTAATCGCATTATTAGCCAGTGCAATGCCACCATCGTTAGTACCGATAATAGTCACTTCGACGAAGCGAATTTCACTTTTGCTGATTTCATTACCATTAGCGGCAGTCGTGACTCCCTCATTATCATTAACTTGTACCGCGTAACGGATAGTAATGGTTTCACCGGCTGGGATAAAGTTGATATCAGACGCTGGCGCTGCAAACGTCCAATCTGCTGTCGTGTCCGTCACTGTCACCTGATTAATCTCAAACAGATCTCTAAGAGCAGCCTCTTGATCTGTTGTGAAGGTCAAATTAGATGCGCTAGTGATGGTGGTATTAGCGTCTTTTAAGTACTTAATAGTCAAAGCATCAGTAGCATCGTCATCTTTGAAGCCGACGATGCCATTTAGTGTGATAGTTGAATCATCTTTTGGTTCAGTGAATGCAAGAGCGGTAATATTACCGCTAGCATCTGCCGTGATAGTAGGTTGATCGTTTCTACCATTGATAGTGATAGTTAAGGTTGCACTGCTGCTATCGCCATCAGCGTCAGTGATGGTATAGGTAAAGGTTTCGGTTAGTTTGTCGCCGATTCCTAGCGCCTGAACAGCTGAATTGTTATTAGCAACCTCATAGGTATAAGTGCCATCAAGTTGTAGCATCAACTCACCAAAGTTACCTTGTGTGCTATTGCCAATAATACCTGCGTCACCGCCAAACTCTACTGCCGTTACGGTGGTTGCATCTGCTCCTAAGTTATCTGCCTGATCTGTAATAGCAGCGCCAGTAGCAGTAAGTACGTTACCTGCTGCTGTGATCGTGTTGGATGACACGCTTACATCTTCAGTAACGCTATTTTTATCATTGTTAGCAATAGGTGCAGTGTCAATAATCTCAATATCTAAGGTGTCAGTGATGGTATCGCCAATAGTATTGGTTAATTCAACGTTAAACTGGTCGAATACTGCGCCATTAGTATGATTTTCTGCATCGCCATTTTCAGTATATTCATAAGTGAGAATACCTGTTTGTGAGTTATAACCAGTAATCACTAACGTGCCAGCACTGCCGCTGATAGTAATAGGATTACTAGACGATGCTGTTGTGACTTCTGTTGCATTGATGGTTAAGTTTGTCACGCTTTGTGGGTCGGTGATGCTAAATGTGCCTGAAACTATGTCGCCAGTTGCTTCTGTGACGCTGTTATCGATGATGGTTAGTGTTGGCGCTGTGTCGTTGTCTAAGATCGTACCGGTGCCACTGTCATTACCAATGGTGACGGTGGTGGTCTCAGGGTTCTCAAGGATCAGGTCATTGTTCGTCGGATAGCTGACGGTAAAGTCAGTGACGCCCGCAGGGACGGTAATAGTGCCCGCTACTGGGTCATAGGTGACACCATCACTAAAGAGGACATCACTGGTTGTAGGATCACCCGTTAGGACGCCCTCATAGTCACTACCTTCAATGGCAGGGTTGGTGACGCCATCAGCTAAGGCAAAGTCGTAAGTCACTTCAGTCTCAGTGACCCCATTAACGGTGACGCTGTGTACTAAATCATCGCCCTCTACCGCTGTCGCACTACCCACTGTCACGGTCGGTTTGTCGCCATCGGTGGTGCTGCCATCGGTTGCGTCGCCATTGTCTTCATCTAAAATAGTGGCGCTGTCCGTTGCTGTGCCGATAGTGGCATTGGCCGCATTACTGATGCTCATGCTAAAGTCTTCTGAGACCTCATAGATAGCATCTTGAGTCGGCGTGATGGTGAAGGTTGGGTTTGCTGTGCTACCCGCTGGGATGGTGATAGTAATACCAGCAAGAGCATCGGCAACAGTAATGCCTGGCACAGCGAGGCCATTGGCATCGGTTAAGCTAATGCTAGCAATGTCACTGGCTTTAATATCCCCTAAGTTTAGGGTGGCTGTGACCGTAGTCGCTTTGTCGGTTGCGCCTGTTTGCGAGACGGTGAAGACGATAGAATCCCCTGCGCCTTCGATGGCTTGAGGGATAGTCGCTGCAATGCTCACCTCAGGGATCGCATCCCCGGCATCTTTAATGGTACCGGTGCCACTATCATTACCAATGGTGACG
>NZ_JAXCIB010000018.1:0-39405 GCF_035984995.1 Psychrobacter sp. PL15 | reverse complement strand
GTGTGGTTGCTAACGTTAACGTTTAAGACTGAATGTAGTATTTAAACCGTTAGTCAAAAAGTCGCTCTCTTTATTGAGGGCGGCTTTTTTTATGGATGACGATAAGCGTTAGGGTGGTAATATAACTTATTGATAAAAATGAGCGGTGTTTAAAAAGAAAAATAAAGGAAGGATAATGCTAAGTATAAAAAAGCTATCAGACGATAGCGCTGAACGTCAGAAGAATATCCAAGCAGTGGCAGATATTGAAGTGGCTGTTCAGACGCAAGATGCCTGGACTTACCAGGCGCTTACTGACTTACTTACCCAAGACAGCATAAAACTAATCACCGCTACTGATTCAACTAATGATGAGGTCGTTGGTTACTGCCTATATCAGATAGTCTTTGAGCAAGCCGAAATACTGCGGATTGGTACCCATCCACAATCTCAGCGTCAGGGTATCGCCTCGCAACTATTTGCAGTGCTAAATAAAGCAATGGCAGCCAATGAAGTTGAGAGCCTGCTGCTAGAAGTCCGTGCGGACAATGCACCTGCGATAGCGCTATATAAAAAGCAGGGGTTTACGATTATCCATAGACGCAAAGGCTATTATCAACAGCTGCATCAGTTATCGGTAGATGCGTTGATTATGCAGCTTAGTTATATTGAGTAACTCTTTTTAAGAAGTTGGTGTCGTTTGCACTTTACAGTCCTCAATATTGTGCTTGTAGGTAGCGTCTGTTTTCATACGTTTCAGTACAGCAATACGCTCGGCGAGTAGCTCAACCATGAGGTTAATATTGGCCTGCTGTTTTTTAACCTGTTCAAGTTTTTGCTTAGTAACGGTTAGTTGATCATCGAGGTCAAGGTGGCCATCATAATAGTCATTAAGACTGTCTTTAATTTCAGTTAAAGTAAAACCAATGGTCTGTGCGCTTTTGATCAATTCAATACGCTCAATGCATTCGGGATGAAACTCGGTATACAAACGTGATCCTGCCTGACGCTTACGGGATTTTAGTAACCCCAACTGGTCATAATGGCGTACAGTGTCCTTGGTAGTATTGGCCTGCGATGCCAGCGCTCCAATCAGCAAAAATGACCTATCTAGTGCCATAGTAAAACCTTGTGAGCATGAAGAATAAGTTAATATTCAATAAAAAATTAAGAATTAAAACAATAAAATAGTGCGATAATCGCCCATTTTAAGACTCGTTTTTTTGTATTTGCCACGGTACTGGGGATTCTAGCATAGCAACTGCCCATGCTTGATGAGAGTCAGGTTGCCATGTTACCGAGCGATTGCCAATTAAGGTATCTAATTGGCTCAGAAAATCAGCTCGTGGCAGAGTTGTAGCACCCAAGCTGATCAAGTGCTCATTTGGTAACTGACAGTCGACCAGTGCGACATTACTTTGTGCGCATAAACGCATTAACCCCCAAAATGCTAGTTTTGAAGCATTTGAGGCGCGATGAAACATGGATTCGCCAAAATAGATACTGCCGATCTTGAGCCCGTACAAACCACCAATTAGCTGACCATCATCATCCCAAACTTCAACGCTATGGGCAAAGCCACGAGCATGTAGCTCGGTGTATGCTTCGATCATCTCATCATGAATCCAGGTATGCTCGCCCTCTGGTAACCCGTCACTGCGCGGCAAACTACAGGCATGTATAACGTCATCAAACGCTTGATTAAGGGTCAATTGCCAGCGCTCATGTTTGGCCTGGCGACGTAGTGATTTACTCGGCTTATAGTCAGTTGGCACCATGACACAGCGCGGCTCAGGGCACCACCAGGCAATAGGTTCATCTTCATTAAACCAGGGGAATAGCCCTTGAGCATAGGCCGAAATCAGAGTTTCGGGAGCCAGATCACCACCCACCGCTACCACACCGATACCATTAGGGTCGACGTCGGCAGGATTGGGGAAGTCATAACGCCCAAGACTTTTTAAGGTCTCAGGCGTCATATGATCTACATTAGTATGTTGACCATCAGTATCGATTAAAGAGTGGTCATTCTCAGCAGGATCATTCACTTAAGCTTCTTTGTCCGCAGTCAAAGTCGACGCGTAAGTATGATCTTGAGCATGGGTTTCACCGATGGCATCTAGATATTTTTCGGCATCAAGCGCTGCCATACAGCCAGTTCCTGATGAAGTGATCGCTTGACGGTAGACATGATCAGCCACGTCACCAGCAGCAAAGACGCCGTCAATACTGGTTTGGGTGGCATTACCGTTAAGACCGCTATTGACAATGATATAGCCATTTTTCATGTCTAGTTGGCCGCTGAACAGGTCGGTATTAGGCTTGTGTCCAATCGCGATAAAGACGCCAAACACATCTAGCTGCTTGGTGCTGCCATCGACAGTAGACTTAATCACCACGCCATTGACGCCCATATCATCACCGACTACTTCTTCGACGCTATGATTCCATTCGATTTTAATGTTGCCGTTTTTGGCTTTTTCGAATAGTTTGTCTTGGAGGATTTTTTCTGAGCGCAAGCTATCACGGCGATGTACTAAAGTGACTTCAGCTGCAATATTAGATAGGTATAGCGCTTCTTCAACGGCAGTATTACCACCACCGATAACCGCCACTTTTTGGTCTTTATAAAAGAAGCCATCACAAGTAGCACAAGCTGACACGCCTAGACCTTTGAATTTTTGTTCTGATTCTAGTCCCAAATACTGGGCAGAGGCACCGGTTGAGATAATCAATGCGTCGCAAGTATAGCTGCCATTGTTGCCCTCCAATTTAAAGGGACGCTCGCTAAGATCTACCGTGTTGACATGGTCATAGACCAATTCGGTACCAAAACGCTCGGCATGGGCTTTCATACGATCCATTAACGCAGGACCCGTTAAGTCATGAGCATCGCCTGGCCAGTTATCAACTTCGGTCGTGGTGGTTAGCTGTCCACCTACTTCTAAACCGGTGACCATAACGGGCTTTAGGTTCGCACGTGCCGCATAGACGGCGGCGGAATAGCCGGCAGGGCCTGAGCCTAAAATAATCAGTTTTTCGTGGCGAGTAGGGTTAGCAGTTGTCATGGATGTTCCTTACTAAATATGAAAATTAAAAGTATAAATATAAAATGTAATGAAAAATAATCATTAAAAGTTGGTGCTAATATGTTTTTCTAATGGCTGAGTGATACTAACATAAGGCCATTCAGTAGAAAGCGCAAGTTTGCTAAAATAAACATGGATATCATTAGAATCAAAGCATATTAATTATTGATATAATATCGAATGCATGACTGTCATCTGCAAATACTGCCTTTTTCAAGCGGACTTTTTTGAACGAATAGCATTATATTCTTGCTGTTATTGTTTGCTGGCCTATCCGTTTACCTGCAAATTTGCCTGCTGACTAAATTTTTGTCTTCTTTATTAATAACAGGGTCGCCACCTAAGCTATGTATTTGTTATTATAAGAAGTTATGCTAAATGTAATGAGCATCGGGATGGGATTATTCGCTATCGATAGCATTGACGCAAATAAGTAATCCATACAGTCAATTTGATTTAAAAACGATACAGTAGCACGCTGACACAAGGGCATCTATTTTATTTTAAACTGGCTATAGTCATTAACGAACACCTTATAGAACCAACAGCTTATAGAACGAATACTCTATAAGCTGTCATTATTTGAATCGCAATTATCTTTTAGCGCATCTTTTAGTACATAGCGCACTTTTTAGCACATCTTGTTATCTAATAAAATACCTAGCAGATGACTATTAGCTGCGAAGTGCTAAGGATGTATAGCTGCGAAGTGCTAAGAACGTATTTTACGTCATAAGCGACATCCTAGGTACCCTTTATTGGTACCGCATTGGTACTGCATCGGTACTGCATCGGTACTGCATTGGTACTGCATTGGTACTGCATTACTGGTGCATTGGTACTACCATAATAGGCCAGCAGCTATGCCATAATAGACAGGGTAATAATAGCCTGTTCGCTACCCAAATTTAAATGAGCACTTTATGTCAGCATGGTTAGGTTTAATCATGAGTTGGCGATAATTTAGTATTAATAACAAGGCAGATCCTACGTGATATCAGCAGCACTTATTGAGTATTTAAAAAAAGGCATATTCACCCTTCTTGGGCTAATAGTGGCAGTTTATCTGTTCATTATTTTACTGACCTATACCGGTAATGATCCCAGCTGGTCGCATATCAGTAGCGACATGAACACCATTAATAATATGGGTGGCGCGATGGGTGCTTGGTTATCTGACTTGCTTTATAGCTTTTTTGGTTTTGGCGCATGGTGGCTGCTGGCATTTATAGTGTACGAATCCATCTTAATTTGGTGGGATAATAAATCGACGTTTTGGCTATTACGGTTAATCGCCTATGTGTTTTTAATATTAAGTGCCAGTGCCTTATTTGCCCAATTAGTCGCCTTAATTCAGCAAGTATCAGATCCGGCAGCAGTTGGGCTTAAAGGGCTTGCTGGTGGTATCATTGGGCTTGAATTACAGGTACGTTTGGTTCAGCTGTTATCACAGTGGGGTAGCGTGGCATTTTTGACAGTATTCGTCATTATTACCGCGACCTTTGCGTTTAATATCCATTGGCTTATTCTTTATCATAAGCTCACCAACTTAGCCTGGTTCGGTTCTGGTGTTAGGAGTGAGCATACGGAACCGTCTACTGCGGTAGCAGATAACGGCCTACACCAAACCACTCAAACTCTTGTTGCCGCTAAAGAGTCAACCAGCAAGAAGGCCAAGCAAGGGCAGCCAGACTATGGCCAGTTGCCCCTTGAGCTACAATCTACTTCGAGTACTCATGGCGTTAACGGTAATCCAGTAGCAGAGAATAGTGGTCGTTTCGGTAATGCATTGACCGATTTTTTAGCCAAATCAGGACTTGGTGCCAGCGTTAAAGCCTCTATAGCGGCGGCTGCGGCAAAAAATGCTATGAACGACGGTTTACAAACAGCAGGAGCCACACCCAGCTCCTATGCTAGCCATCCCGGCAACAACAGCCACGGATCAGCGACTGCCTTTAATCAAGCCACAACTGTAATACGCAAAGTGGAACCTAGCTTTGCATGGAATGATGCGGGTACCGTTGAAGAGTTATTAGCAAATAAGCCAGTTATTACTGAGCAACATATACCTGCTTCTAATAATCCTATGGCTGCTTCAAACATTGATTTTTCAAATACAGACTCACCTCCAGAATTATCTACACCTGCAGAGGCGCACGTCGCTTCCTTCACTATCGACGTAGACACTTCTGACTCAGAAGAGAATTTTGTTCAAAAAACACCTGATCAAGCGGGCTCTCATAGCGCTGCCGATGCTGATGCTGATGCTGAAAATAATGAACCACATGCCCTGACTTCCAAGGTTAATATATTGGCAGACGCTTGGTTAGCAGAGCATATCGCAGTTCCAGCTTCCGTACTAACACTATCAGAAAGTACAGAATTAGCAGACCAACAATATAGCTCGACCGCGCAACCAGGCTTAGACAAGCCATCAAACTCAGCTGACGACTCAACTACTGGCTTTGCTAATAATGAAAGTCCTGATAATGATGAAAGCTCTGCCAATAATAAAGGCTCTGAGTTATCAAATGCTTTTGAATCATCAATAGTGCCCGAAACTGCAGATATTTCTACCGTAGCAAGTAGTATTCAGTCACATCAGCAAGAGCCAAGCGCCGTAGCTGATGTGACCTCAACCAATACGCCACCTACTAATCCAAAAGCTACTCCAACGATGGCTACCGCTGGTTCAGTCAAAACTGCTGAGCAAAGCACCAGTGTTGAGACCGTAGTAGATCCTAAGCCGACCTTTAAATTTTTGGTGGCAGATGGCGACTCGAGTAATCACATCACTGACATGATGCCAGAGCATGATAGGTCTGCTGACGATGATTTGGACACACCCGTCATGCCTGAAATTCATGACGATGCTGCTTTTTCTCAGCGTTCACGGTCGATGCAAACGGCCAAATATCGTGACAGCCTGTCGGCCATTCCAGCGGTATCTATCCTCGATAAGCCAGATCCTAATCGCCAGCCCAGCTATACTTTAGCGGAGCTTGAGCAGTTGTCAGAACTGTTGGAAATTAAACTGCAAGAGTTCAATGTCAAAGCGCAAGTAGTGAATGCGATACCGGGGCCGGTGGTCACGCGCTTTGAGGTAGAGCTTGCCGCAGGTGTAAAAGCCAGTAAGGTGACTGGTATTTCGCGTGATTTGGCACGCTCATTATCAATGGCGTCTTTGCGGGTGGTCGAAGTCATTCCGGGTAAACCCTATATTGGTATTGAAGTACCTAATAAACAGCGTGAAATGGTACGCTTAATTGAGTTGCTTGATACCGAAAAGTTTAACGACCCCAAAGCGCAAATCAGTATGGCAATGGGCAAGGATATCGGTGGTAAGCCGATTATTACTGACCTTGCGCGCGCGCCACATATGTTGGTCGCCGGTACCACAGGTTCCGGTAAATCAGTATTGGTCAACGCTATGCTGCTGTCGATGCTGCTTAAATATACGCCTAGTGAGCTGAGACTTATCTTAATCGACCCTAAGCAGCTTGAGCTTGCCAACTATAATGATATTCCGCATCTATTGACGCCAGTCGTGACTGATATGACGGAAGCGGCCAGTAGCTTGTCATGGTGTGTGGCAGAAATGGAACGCCGCTATCAGCTTATGAGCTTACTTAAAGTCCGTAAACTAGATGAGTTTAACAAAAAAGTCCGCGCTGCTGAAAAAGCAGGCAATCCGATGTTAGATCCATTATGGCGACCCAACGATAATGTCAGCATCAGCCAAGCACCTAAGCTTAAAACCTTACCAATGATTGTCATTGTCGCTGATGAATTTGCCGATATGATCATGCAGGTGGGCAAGCAGGCAGAAGAGTTAATCACCCGACTGGCACAAAAATCTCGGGCGGCAGGCATTCACTTGATATTGGCCACCCAGCGGCCATCAGTAGATGTCATCACCGGCTTAATTAAGGCCAACATTCCGGTACGTGCCGCTCTGCGAGTCAACTCTAAAGTAGATTCGCGAACCATCTTGGATAGTGGCGGTGCTGAGGACATGCTCGGTAATGGTGATATGCTATTCTTAGGGCCAGGGCAAATTGAACCGGACCGCGTCCATGGCGCTTATGTTAGCGATGAAGAGGTCAACAGTATCTGTGATGCCTGGCGTGAACGCGGCGCACCTGATTATATTGATAATATGGCAGGCAACTTTGAGCTGTCCAGTTCTGGCGGTGGTAGTACTGGTAGTCCATCGGGTGAAGATGATGATCTTTACAATGATGCGGTTGGCTTTATCATGGAAACTCGTAAGGTTTCTGCTTCTAGTATCCAGCGCAAGTTTAGTATTGGTTATAACCGAGCTGCACGTATTGTTGATTCGATGGAAGAGGCGGGACTGGTCAGCTCTATGGGTAAAAGTGGTAAGCGTGAGCTATTGATGTAAAAACTAATACTACTGATCGTGTAAATATGAGGCGAGTTACGAGAGTAGTTCGCCTTTTTTGATCCAAAATTAGTCTTACAAAACATTAAAATCAAGAGCGAGAAGTACAATATTTTCGATATAAGTCATTCTACTGACTGGTCATTATCCTTCTTGTGCCTATTGCCTTTTGTTTTAACGCGCTATACTCAGTCAACACTTATATACCAAGGAAGGTCAGACATGTTTAAAGAATATAACCAATATGATGCGTTAGGATTGGCAGCATTAGTAAACTCCAAGCAAGTAAGTGCCAAAGAGTTGCTGGATGCGGCGGTTGATACTGCTAACAGACTTAACCCAAAACTCAACGCCATCATTCATCGTTTTGATGAGCGCGCCTATCATGCAGCGCAAGCAGAATTGCCCGCAGGGGCTTTCACTGGTGTGCCTTATTTGCTCAAAGACTTATCGTTTGATTTTGCTGATGAGCCGCTCACTATGGGCAGTCGCAGCGTCAACATTGTGACCAAGCATGATAGTGAAATTGTTAAACGTATGAAAGCGACCGGGGTCAATACCTTTGGCAAAACCAATACTCCTGAGTTTGGTTTGATCATTACTACCGAACCCAAAGCACACGGTGTTGCCCACAATCCTTTTAAAGAAGGTTATAGCACTGGCGGTTCATCAGGTGGAAGTTCAGCAGCAGTGGCTAGCGGTATTGTTCCTATGGCGGGTGCAGGTGATGGTGGTGGTTCGATACGCTTCCCTGCGGCATGGTGTGGTACATTTGGGCTCAAGCCAAGTCGAGGTCGCAATCCACAAGGTCCATCAATCAGCGAAGGTTGGGATGGCGCTAACGCCGATCATGTTATCACTCGTAGCGTTCGTGACAGTGCCGCGATGCTCGATGCGACCAGCGGTGCCGAAATCGGCTCACCTTACATTATCGCACCGCCTGATGGCACATTTTTGCAGGCGGCTATGCGTGCGCCAAGGCCTTTAACCATTGCTTTACATCAACAGCCATTAGTGGCTAATACTGTAGTGGATAAAGAGGTCTTAGCGGTACTTGAACAGACTGTTGCCCAGTTAGAGTCAATGGGCCATCGGGTCATTCCTGCTGAGCCTAATATTAATATTGACAAGTTTTGGCATGATTTTTTGGTGGTGGTTTGCGCGCATACGGCTTTCACTATTGATAATATTGAAAACTGTTTTGGGGCGGAGCACATAAAAAATCTTGAACCACAAACTTATAATATGGCGATGCTGGGACGTTCATTATCAGCGGTAGATTTGGTCCATGCCAAACACGGCTGGCATGAAAGCCAATATCAAACTGGTAAGCTGCTAACGGAATACGATATGATTCTGAGTCCGACTGTGCCAACAGCTGCAGTAAAACATGGCATATTGCCACCAAGTCGTATGGATGAGATGCTGATGCGCAGCGCTGGCGTGCTCAATAAAGGCTTTAATATGGGTAAATTTGCCTTTAGCTCGGGCATGATCGAGAAGCTAAGCGCACCAGTATTAGGTAAAATGGGTTTTACTATATTAGGTAATATTACTGGACTACCTGCTATGTCATTGCCATTAGGAATGAGCAAAAAAGGTTTGCCTATTGGTATGCAATTAATTGGCCGTATGAACGATGAGGCCACGTTATTGAGTGTCGCAGGAGAGATGGAACGCGCAGGCCTGTTTACTAAACCCGCTTTTGAATTGTAATACTTCTCTCAAAAACAGCTTAACTTTATAAGTACTCAGTACAGTTATTCTACTTCAAAAAGATGCTGTACGGTGTCGCTATTTCCAGAACCCTGGGAGTAGCAACGCCGTATATAGTTAAAATACCTTAAAAACACTACGGTACTGCTGGTATACGCTTTTTGCAGCCTCTGTCTGCTTAGGCACAGTAAGCAAGAAAAAATTATGCCAGTAGTAGGTTATGTATCGATACTACTTTTCATTGATTATAGTAGATGAGAAGAGTGTTCTTACAGATATGAGTTTTGAGCATACGGTTTTAATAACCGGGTGTATGTTGTTTAGTACTGGCTATTAAGCTCAAAAAACCCATCAGTCAAAGCGATAAATATCCATACCAAGGCTATGATGCGTCATGCTTTCATGGACCACAGAGACTCGCTGCCCAGCACCCAACGCAAAAAACAATGGCAATAAGTGTTCGTCACTGGGATGGATATTACGAAAGTTAGGATACTGCTGCCAGTCCAACGCGGTAGGAACATCAGTTTTGAGCTGTTGAAGTAGCCATAATTTAAAATCTTTAGCCGCATAATCGACACTTTCAGATTGCCAGCGTAACGCTTGTAGGTTATGAGTGATGTTTCCTGAGCCAATAATCATTATTTGCTGACTACGCAAGTGCGCCAGCTGCGCGCCTAATTGATAACAGGCGACGCTGTCGTAATGCTGTGGTAAGGAGATTTGAATGATAGGGACATCGGCTTGTGGATACAGATGCCGCAGTGGCGACCATACGCCATGATCACACACACGTATTGGATTGACACTACAGGCAATACCGCGTCCACTCAGCTGCTGAGCGAGGGATTCGGCAAGCGGCGCATTACCTGCTGCTGGATATTCTAACTGATATAGTTCAGGGTCGAAGCCCGAAAAATCATGCCAGGTCTTGGGCTTAGGATTGCTACTGATTTCAAGTTTAGAAGATAGCCAGTGTGCAGACATAATGATAATCGCACGCGGCTTGGGTAAGTTCTGTCCCATACGGGCTAATGCACTAGTGGTTGCTGATTGTTCAATCGCAAGGGTTGGCGCACCGTGAGAAATAAACAACGCTGGCAAGCGTGCCGCATTTGTCAGTCCAGCAGGCGCGTCCGACCAAGCAACGGCCCCAGTGATAGGCGTCGTTGTGTCGGCAGCATTGCGATTATAATCGCGATATTGACTAGGATTAGATACATTGGAATTAGCAAATTTTGGATAGCTCATGTTCAGTCTATTAGGGCGTGCGCCAATTTTTCAATCTATTTTACTATTACTATTTGATTGCTAATGAGGTTTTATGGACTGCTCAAAAATAGGGAGTTAAATATAAAACTGATATCTGGCTGCCGATTAAAAATTTTAGCTGAATTATTACAGCGGATTCGTTAGTTGGTCTGCCACCATAATCGTCTGCTCGTTGGTTTTATACGTAGTGGATCTCATACATTGTTAATTGCCGCGATGATAAGGGTGGTTATTATTAAGACTCATGGCTCGATACAATTGTTCCATCAGCACCACGCGCACTAGAGGGTGGGGTAGTGTCAGTGCTGACAACGACCATTTTATATCGGCCTGTGCCAATACGTCTTGTGATACCCCATCTGCGCCCCCGATGACCAGTGCAATGTCATCGCCTTGCTGCATTGCATCAGTCAGTTTACCTGCCAAGTCTTCCGTTGACAGCATCTTACCTTTGACATCCAACACCCATAGCTGTTCCCGTCCAGCAGTAGCATGGGCGGCCAATATAGTTTGACCCTCTAGTTCACAGTATTGCGCTACATTAGCATCAGAAGGGTTTTTGGCGCGTTTAGCAGCTGTAAGTTCAACGATTTCAGTGCTCAGCATGGGTTGAATACGTTTGTAATATTCATCAACGCCCTCTTGGACCCAACGGGGCATTTTAGTACCAACGGTCAAAATTCTTGCTTTCATATAGTATTGCTCACCTAATAGTGTCACTTATCTAACAGTTGGTATAATTTTGGTACAATCAGAGTGATATCAAGGTCACTCGATACCAGTAAATATCGTTGAAAACTTTAACACATCCATGGCAGGGAGCGACTTTATATTGAAAGTATAACCGATCGCCATCGAGCTTGATTCTATAACAGTATTTTTTTAGTGAAATATATACTTTACTACTAGACGTATGTGTGGTTTACTACCTTTTAACTGAACGATTGTCTAATGATATTTAAGTATTCATTGGGATATTGTTTTAGATATTCTACTACTTGCGAAAGGAATCGTTTATGAATCGCATTATATCTGGTCTATTAGCCGTCGGCGTAACTACCTTATTATCTACTGCTGCGCTAGCCGCCTCACTTAGTGACACCAAGTGGCAAACTGTAGATGATAAAACTGGTGAGAAAAAAGCCATTGTTTTACTATCAGAAAATAGCGGACAAATATCTGGCAAGATAGTTAAAATCTTTGATCCTGCAGATGCTAAAGAAATGTGTACTCTCTGCTCTGGATCACTCAAGGATCAACCGGTTTTAGGGCTGAAATTCTTGACAGGTTTTAAAACTAGTGGCGGCAATGTATGGACGGATGGCACAGTCATAGACCCTGAAAATGGCAAAACTTATTCAGGTAAAATGACCTTAAGTGATAATGGACAGAGTCTCGAGCTTCGCGGCTATGTTGGTTTGCCTATGTTCGGTCGTACACAGACATGGAGCCGCATAAAATAGTGTTATAGTTTCTAGCTAATTAAATAATAGTTTAAAAAAGGACAGTCAGGCTTATGCCACTGTCCTTTTTTATGGGCTTCATTATCATTATAAAAACTATAGCTCTTAGATCACCACCTGAATTTATCCTCACTTTTTCCTTATGTTAGTCATCAAGGCTAGTAATTAGGGCTAGTAATTAGGGCTAGTAATCAAGATTTGATCACTAAGTTAACGGCAGAGTAGAGGCATATCCATGATTATCTATTCGTTGTTACTAAGATCCAAGAGGCATCCAACACTCTCAAAGTCAATTGGAGTGCTATAAACACCTTCATCTCAACGAGTTTGAATTTCAGTAAGACTCGGTTTCAATGAATCTAGGTCAAGTTGGCAATAGTCTCAGAAACTTGAACCTCGCCGTCAGCCAGTGCAGAAGATTTGGACTTGGATATGACCGTGAGTTTTGCATCGGACTCAAAGACTATGGCCTCAATATCACTTAAGCTATGGATGCCTTCCGAGCGCATCGCACAATCAAGCTCTTGGCGGGTCAGACGCTCAGCTTGCATGGCCTCAGGTAAATACTGACCCTGATAAAATACAATGCGTGGCTCAGACAAAATAACGCTGCTGAACTGTGGTGAAATAGCAGCGTATTTAGTTACTAAAAACTGTAATAAATACAGCACTATGATGGCAGCACCACCTTCTATAAAAGGTATGTTTTCGAGCAAAATAGTACTGGCGCCTAAGGAGCCAATCATCACCGTGACGATCCAATCAAAGTTATTGAGTTGGGATGTGGAGCGTTTGCCTGAAACCTTAGTGATCAACACGATTAAGACATATACCATAGCTGCGGTAAGTACAATTCGTCCAAGCTTGTCTATACTGTCAAAAAGTAGCATATCCATATTACTTTACTCCTAATAGTGAGACAAATAGCGATAATGTCGGGTAGCTTATACCTCAACAACACAGCCCTTTAATTTAGCGTAACCAATTTACTCAATAATAGTATAAAAATTTTGTAGCGCGTTATAGTGGCTTGCCTAATTAGTCGCTCGACCCATAAAAATTTAGGTGAAACATAGAGCGACTATCCTAACTGCCTGGCGTCATGGTTTTTATTTAGGGGCAAGTAAGCGATTAAATACCCAAACACCTATACGAGCACTGACCAAAGTGAGTAGTAATATCATTACTAAGGCGCTAAGCAAAGGTAGGGGCTGCTGAGCGGTCATCTCAATCAATACTTCACGATCGATAGCATCGAACAGTAATAGCCATAGACTAAAGAAATAAATAATGGTGGCGAGCCAGACTGCCCCGATACTGCCTACTGTTAAACGATTAATTTCGCTGGTGGTCAGCGCACGCTGGTGATGCTTAATAAATTTATTTACCGCAATATAAGCCCCAATTAAGACCGATAGTACGGTGACCAGTTGTGAGCTAATGGTTACTTTGCTTTGAATCATCATGAAAACCGCGCTTGAGAGCACATAGCCAATCGCAAAAAATCCTACGTATTGCACCAACCTGGTCTTTTCAAGTTGTCCAGAGTGGTTTGGTTGAACCTGGCGCTTACTAAGGGTGGGCCTGTTGCTTGACATATACTTGCCTATATTAGAATCAAAACTATTATTTAATTAACAGGGTAACACTTGGTTCTTAAGAGCTACCTGTCACGGCTGTCATGCTGCTAAAGCTTTCTTAGTCGCCATCAGTGCTGAGCAGTCCAGTCCAACATGATGTCCAATACCGGTCTGGCAGCATAAGGGTTTAACGCTTCTTTGGTATTAATCAATCCTACCACAGTATAGTCTTGGCCTGACTGCCCTTTGACATAACCTGCCATTGCCGTGACATTATTCAAAGTGCCCGTCTTGATCCATGCCCGTCCAATAGCGGCCGAATCTGGTAAGCGCTCGCTATGATGCAAAATAGTGCCACTCACACCAGCGACGCCTAATGAATCAACATAGGCAGCAAAGCTTGGCTGGTGATACGCGTAAGCTAACAGCTCGTCCAAGTTAGCAGCGGTAACGGTACACTCTCGGCATAGCCCAGAACCATTGGTCAGATAGGGTGGCGGCGTGATCAGATGTGTTTGCCACCAGTCATTAATAGTTTGTAGTGCTTGAGGATAGCTGGTAGCGACGGGGCTACCGAACTGATATAAGCTGGTGGCAGCGCTGCTGGTAGGTTGCAATATAGCGTTATTGATAGATTGCACTGTAGAAGCCGCTAAATTTTGCTGATCTTGATTGCCTTTGTCGTATGCCCCTAATGATAGCGTTACTTGTTCGGCCATAACATTATTTGAGAAATGATTGATATCATATATCTGCTGAGTAAGCGTCAGCGATGGATAGCTGACGATCGGTAACGGTGACAGTGGCAATGCTGCTAAACCGCGTCTGGCTTGAGCACCTAGAGCAGGTTTATAAACGGTCTCTTGGGTCAGCACTTGACCGCTAAGCGTATTGCCCAGCTGCTGCCATTTTTTGGCAACCACGCGGGCGGCAAAGTCTTTAGCGTCAGGATAAGTCACATAAAATATATGCTCACCGCAGCTATCGGGTAGCTTGGCATTGAGGCTTAATTTATTCGTTTGCCATTGCGGCGCCAAACTATAACTTGCTTGAGAACAAGCGGCGGGTCGTGTGTCTATCAGCTTGGGTAGCTGATAGTTTGCCAGTTCAGGGGTATATTTGAGTTGTGCTTGGCCATTACCTAGCGGATAACTGTGAATACCCATACTGCCAAAGTTAACCAAAAATCCGTCAGGACTGGCGTTATAAGGTCGTAGTGGGGCGTTGTCAAAAGCCGCAGGATCCTTGCTGATATTTTTAAAGATAGCGCTATCAATAATGAGGTTACCATCAATATGATGAATACCTACTTTTTGTACTTGATATAAGAGTTGTTGCAGGCGCTCGTGAGTCATCTTTGGATCACCGCTACCTTGAATAATGAGGTCGCCATACAAACGATTACCAATTACCATGCCAGTATGATAAACCCGTGTCAGCCAAACAAAGTCAGCACCCAAGGTATCAAGAGCAATAAAGCTAGGAATGAGCTTCATAGTGCTGGCAGGCGCGCGCGCGATATTGGGTTGGTGGCTCAGCAAGGGAGCTAATATAGCTTTAGTGGCTATTGATTCATTATTAATAGTAGCAGAGTCATCACTAATGCCCTGATTCGTTGGCAGGATGGATGGCTCACTATTGAGGCTTTGGTGGGTATAAGGGTCGTCGGTATAAGCGTTTCGCTGGCGTTCTTTTCGTTGAATGACCTGTTTCTCAATAATAATAAGTGTGGTCTGGCTGTTTATACTTTTATTGACGTTAACGTTCTTAGAAGGATTTTGATCTGCAGTGCTAGCATTGGTAGTTGTCATTAGTTTAGGTTCAGTACTGATATTATTGGGGCTAGCACTGTCAATACGAGTATCAAGAACACGTGAACTATCAATAACCTGAATCGGCAGTGGCAAGCGACTGGCCTGTTTCTCGCCGACTGGCGTTATTATGATACTGATATCATCTGGTGTTAACTCTGCTCGAGTAAGTGCTGTTTGAATGGCCTCTGGTAATATGGCTTGAGCGCTCAAAGGTATTAAGACCATGCACGCACCAAGCAATGTACAGACTGCAGTTGGCCTTGCTGAGGGCATAAAGGCCTTATTAAATAGCCGCAGTTTTACTGGAAAGAATACAGTGTCATTGATAAATGGGCGATGATGGCGGGATTGATGGAAGGACTGATGGCAGGACTGAAAGAGGGTACGCATGAGCAATCTATTGTCAGGTGGCAAAAACCGCCTATGTTAACATGAGTTGCTAAATTGGCGCAGCGACGCCACAAAACTCATATAACAAAAGTATAGTTAATGAAACGTAATATCGATATATAACGTACTGCTGGCATAAGTTTTTCTTGCTTGCTGTGCCTACGCAGACAGAGGCTGCAAAAAGCTTATACCAGCAGTACTGTAGCGTTTTTAAGATATTTTAACTATAGATGCCTGTTTTTAAAAGTTTGCCGCGAGCGTGCAAAAGTAGCCACCATCAACCACCATCAGCGTATGTGTAAAAATGCCATGGCAGTCATTACCGCATCGTTATAGGCATCATGAGTTCCTAATTGAGGAATATTATAATGGGCCAGAATCTTGTTCAAATGCTGCGACTGATTAGGGATATCTTGAGTATGACCGCCCCTCCGCCGACTGTATAGTTGGCGCACATCAATCACTTCATTAGGTAGGGCAGTGCCCATATAATGCTTCACCAATGGATTTAAAAATCTGGTATCTATCTGCGGGCAAAATCCTACTATGGGTCTATTATCAATAAAGGGTAGCAGTAGCGCGAGCATCTCATCATAGCTGATACCGATCTCAACATCCGCGCTGCGTAGTCCATGAATAACGATAGTATCGCGATTAGGCATAACTGGTGGGCGACAGACCAGATGCAGGCCATTACCCGTATCAATAGTATCGCCATTAATATGGATAGCAGCTACTGATAGTAAATGGTGCTTTTTGGGGTTAAGTCCAGTCATCTCGCAGTCAATAGCGACCCAGCACTCAGCTACGGGCGGCGCAAACATAGATGCCAGTTCTGGTCGTTGTAGCTGTGTTTTTTGCCATGAAGTCATTAACTGCTTAAGCCAGCTCATAGCCTTTCCAAATCCGTAAAATATAAGCCATAACACATAAGTTAACCCCTCTATTCTATCTTTAGCTGTCTATCTTATTTCTAATTGCTATTCTATCTCTAATTGCTATCCTATCTCTAACTACTATCCTATCTCTAACTGATAGTGCCGACGCAGCTGGTTCTTGAAGCTTTTGACCACCGCTAGACACTCTTTTAAGACGTCACGCTCAAGTGCTGACAAGGTGGTTGGATCAATTTGCCGCGCATACTTATCATCTGTGGCTAAGGCGACTGCCAAACGTTGTGCCATAAAAAACTCTAATGCCTCACCCAGGTTATCTGCGCGCTCTTGCGTCAATGCGCCGGCTTGTACCAATGCTTTTAGTCGGTCTCTGGAGCTTGGGACCTGTAAAATATCATGCTCTAACGCCAGCGTACGAATACCGTGTACCAGTGGGAACAGCCCAGACTTTTTGAGATCAATATCGTGTGAGCTGGATCTGCCAAGGAGAGGGGCAAACTTTTGCCACCATTGATTGACTTCGCCAAACTGTAAGGCGGCACGAACAAACTGCCGTACGAACATACCATCTGCTTGGCGATGTGCCACTTTTAAATGCTCGCGTACTTGGGTCAGTAATGACTCATCACCGCAAACGTAATCACCGTCTAGTATCGCAGACAAATAAATACCATGCATCGGATCGGTATTCTTAAACCATAAGCTAATTTGGGTTTTAAAAGTCTTGAGTGGTTGTCGCCACATGGGGTTGGTCATCATAATATTGCCATCACATAGTGGATAGCCAAGCTTTGCCAATTGATTGTTAAAGGCGTCAGCAAACTGCGCCAACTCAGGATGCGAATAGTCATCGCGGATAATAAGCGCATTATCTTGATCTGTGCGCATGATCTGCTCGCCGCGGCCTTCTGAGCCCATTACAATTACGCAAGTATTTTGCATAACGTCATCAGGGACAATCAATTGCCATAGCTTGGTAAACACCTGCGCGTTAAGGGTCTGTACCATCCGGCTGACGATACCAATTTTGACCCCGTTTTGCTGCTGCGCTCGAATATAGCGTCCAATCAGCTCGACAGCTGTATCCAAACTGTCTAAATCTTTGGCTTGTTCAATTTCGATACTGATCAGCTGGGAATGATGGCCGAGATGAGCGAGCATGTCACTTTGACCCAACACGCCTGCTACATTGCCATTAGCATCAATCACCGGCAAGCGGTGAATACGGTAGCGGGTCATAGTCAATAGCGCATCGCCAATCTCATCATCAGCATCGATAGTGCGTAGATTAAAGTTAGCATAGCGTTGACATAAAGTGGTAGCAGGATTTTGCTGATCACTGACGGCGCGGCAAATATCAGTGTCAGTTAAAATTCCTAACGTACGGTCTGAGCTGTTTACGTTTTCTAAATGACCTGATGGTCTTACTAGCACATGTTTAAGCCCTGCCTCAGTCATGATACGCGCTGCTTGATATAAGCTGCTATCTGCATCAACAATATGTACCGGTAATAAAATAACATCGGTTATGGGCCGTAACATGATTTGCTGGATTTCTTGCTGCGCAGTATAACTGGTAGCGGCAGCGCCTATTCCTTGGGCACTGCGCCGCTGTTGCAAGGCTTTTAAGCGTTCAGGAAGCTTATCTGATAACAGTTGACGCACCAGATGGTTTTGCGCACTAATCCTATCAATCGCTGCCCCATCAATTTGTAGCAGCAAGGTGTCTTCGGCAGCACGGAACTGATAGTGCTGCGTATTGTCACTCTCTTGGGCATGTGATTCAGGGGTGCGGCGACTGTCAAACCAGTCATTGCTATTAATATGATCGGAGTGATTACTGCCCAAGTAGGTAGCCACAAACTCGCCACCCAGACTTTTCTCAATCTGTCCTTTTAGTACGACAAAAAAGTACTGCAAATCGTCAGCGAGTAAGATTTCATCTTCGGCAAGATAGCGGACTTGGGTGTTTTTTTTAAGACTTTGGCGCTCAGCTGGGCTTAAAACGTCAAAGGGAGGCTGGGTAAAATCAAGATGGGGCATGGCATCATCCTTGATGGCACGTTTAGTAAGAACGGCTTGGCAGGTGGCAGATATAGTCAATGAAAAGTAATATCGATACATAACCTACTGCTGGCATAAGTTTTTCTTGCTTGCTGTGCCTATGCAGACAGAGGCTACAAAAGCTTATATCAGCAGTACCGTCGCGTTTTTAAGGTACTTTAACTATAGCACTATCTTTTACTATAGCACTATCTTGCCACTTATCCCTGATAACATTGATATTATCAGGGATTCTTTTAAATCTTTAACATCGCAAATTTTTAGGCTTTTATTCCCTTGGCCTTTAAGCGGCTAACAATGCTAAATTTTGGCCTTGAGGTTTTTAATTTAGGCGTTAAGCAGTTTACGGATGCGGCTAATAGCCTCGCGACTTTCCTCAACACTAGCAACTAAGGCAATACGGACATAGCCTTGTCCTGGGTTTTTGCCATTCACCTCACGCGATAAATAGCGTCCCGCTAATGCATGAATATTGGCTTGCTCATATAGCGCTTTGACGAAAATCTCATCATCGCAGTCAAACTGTTCAGGGACTTTTACCCAAAAATAAAATCCCGCTTCTGGCATCCGTAGCTGTAATAACCCACCAAGCTCGGCCATCCATAGTGCAAACTTTTCTTGATATAGCGCTCGGTTCTGTACCACATGCTTCTCATCCCGCCAGGCGACGATAGAGGCAAGCTGATGCGGTATCGGCATCGCACAGCCTTGATAGGTACGGTACTGTAAGTATGACTGCAAAATAGTGGCATCGCCAGCCACAAACCCTGAGCGTAGGCCAGGGAGGTTCGAGCGCTTTGATAAGGAGTGAAACACCACACAGTTTTTAAAACTGTTACGACCGAGAGTCGTGCAGGCTTGTAACAGGCCAATAGGCGCGGTGTCGAAATACAGCTCACTATAACATTCGTCACTAGCAATAATAAAACCATATTGGTCTGATAAACGAATGACCAACTCCCAATCATCCATCGTCATCATCGAGCCGGTGGGATTGTTCGGGCTACAGACAAACAACAGCTGCGTTCGCTCCCAAACTTCTCTTGGTACGGCCCGGTAATCACCTTTGAACACATTATCACGCGTACAGGGCACAAAGTACGGCGTTGCTTGTGCCAGTATCGCCGCGCCTTCATAAATTTGATAAAAAGGATTGGGCATCACGATAGTAGGATTGTGCTTAGCCGAGCCAGTCTGCGGATTTTCTGTACCTGCTTCTGTAATGTTCTCTTTATTGGCCTCCGTATCCTTATGATCAACTACTGCTTGCGCAAAGCTAAAAATTGCCTCACGCGTGCCCATTACTGGCAAAACTTCGGTATTGGCATCGACATGATGGAGAAAGAAGCGCTTCTCAAGCCAATGGGCAATGGTTTGACGCAGCTCAAAAATACCTTTGGTGGTTGGATAAAGACATATCTTGTCTAGATTTTCTTTTAGTTCGTCCAACACAAATGCTGGTGGCGCATGTTTTGGTTCGCCAATACCGAGCTTAATCTCAGAATAGTTAGCGGCGGGGCTGCTGCTGGCAAGCAAAGTGGCCATTTTTGCAAAGGGATAAGGGTGCAAGTGCGTTAGATTGTGGTTCATAGGCATAATAACTATAAGTTGTGATTCGTAAGTATGATATCTATAATAGACAAATAGTAATAAAATTATAAAGAAAAATTACATTAGAGCAGTTTAGCACTTCTTTAATTTTTTGTCTTATCGCTGATATCTTATAACAATCGATGTAAGGACCGCCATATAACTTGGTGGGCTAATAATGGAGCTACTGTAAGGATGCTTGACTGACATGCCCAAATTTTCCAATGATAATGCCCAGTACTCTGAGTTTTATGAGCAGCTAAAGCAGCGTGAGCAGCAATGGTGGCGAGCATGTCAGCGCTTTACTATGCTAAAAGAGCGGCAAATGTTTTGGTTTGGGGACAATAGCTTAATCATGTGGCTGCTATGGCAGTTTGTCAGTTTTGTGGTAGTGGCTATACTACTCATGTTAATGAGTAAACTACTAAATATATCAACACCCTTATGGCAATATATGGCCGTACTCGGGTTCCAGATAGTATTTTTTGTTGTTATGTTTAGCTTCAAAGATCAGCTGGCCAATCATCTCCAAAGCAATATCAATAACACTGACTTAGCGCGTGAACAAGCGCTAAACGAGATGGTGGTCTTAGCCAATGATAGTATTTTTCCTGATATTCATGCCCATACGCCGATCTCTTTACAGCATATTCATGACCGTTATGAGGCGCAATTACGTCTGGCGAGCTTGCAATGCCTATTGCAAAAAGAAGTCGATGCCGGACGGCTTTTACTAGGAAAAAATATAATAGAAGCGAGAGCTTTACCACCAGAGCTTGCCGACGATGAATTGACACCCTATGCCGGCGAGATGATCTACAAAAGCATGATCTAAGTGTTTTTAAGCAATACTCTTTAAGCCATGACCTCTATCAAGCCTGCTATCAAACTTTTCACTAAATCTTCCATTAAGCATTCCACTAAGCATTTCACTAAGCATAGGTACCATCGCTACGTATGCTAAGACTGGCCTTCAGAGCCGCATGTAATGTCTCAAGTTTGTGCGCAGATAGGGGTGCGTCGTTTTGATCACTGATATAAAACATATCTTCTGCGCGTTCGCCCAAGGTAGTAATACGGGCAGAGTGAACTTCAATTTTTTGTTGCAAGAACACCTGTCCTACTCGCGCTAGCAGTCCTGGCTGATCAAGCGTCTGCAAACTCATTATGTGCTGTTCTGACGCCTCATTAAACTCAAAGCTAATAATAGTCTCCACTTCAAAGTGTCTAAGCTGGCGCGGGATACGTTTTTGGGTAAGCTTAGGGGCAGTAGGGTTTTTAAAGGCATCAATCAGTTGCTGCTTAAGCTCTTGTTGACTGTTTTCATCGACTAATAGCGTGCCACTTCGATCTAGTAGCACGTAAGAGTCCAAGGCAAAATCACGGGTAGCGGTGATAATACGCGCATCTAAAACGTCCAAATTCATCTGATCAAATACGGCCATAGTTACGGCAAATAAGTTGACCTGATCTTGGGTGTAAATGAAGACCTGTACGGCATCAAGCGCCAGTTCTCGATGTTCACGCAGCACCACTAACGGTGCGCTATCAGCGTCAGAGGCACGACCAATAGGCGGATGATTCAAGATAGCCTCGGTATGCCATAAGATGTCCTCCACAATCTCCCGCAAAAAGTACTCATCGCCCAAATCATCCCATAATCTGAGCACTTCATCGCGATCCATGTGTTGATTATCAACATTGTCTAACATCACAAGCGCTTGTTTACGCGTGGCACTGATCATATCTTGCCGATTAGTCGGCGCATCAATATCAGCACGCAAAATACGCCGTGTCTGCGAATAAAGCTGCTTCATAAGGGTCGCCCGCCAGCTGTTCCAAAGTTGTGGATTGGTTGCGTTCATATCGGCGACTGTCAAAACATACAGATGATTGAGGTGAGTCACGTTACTCACTAAGTCAGCAAAAATAGTCACGACTTCAGGGTCGGAGATATCTTTTTTCTGGGCGGTCAGCGACATTAAGAGGTGATAGCGGGTTAGCCAGCCGACCAAGTTGGCGTCGGCTTTACTCATACCATGTGCAAGACAAAACTCAATCGACTCAGTTTCACCAAGCTGACTGTGATTGCCACCGCGACCCTTGGCAATATCATGGAACATCGCCGCTAATACTAAAATTTCTTTACGCTCAATACGCTGAAAAATTGCACTGACCAGCGGAAAGTCTTCATAAAAGCGTGGATCGGTAAAACGATGTAAAATTCGAATCAGAAACAGCGTATGCGCATCGACCGTATAACGATGAAATAAATCATATTGCATCAGACCAGTCACTTGCGCAAAGGCTGGGATATAGTTGCCTAGTACGCCATAGCGGTTCATAGCCCGTAGACGATGGAACAGATAGTTTTGTTCTTTTATATTGGCCAAAAATAACACTTGATGCTCAGGTTTATCACGATAAGTCTGATCGATACCGCGAGCTGCGATTTTTAGCGCACGTAGGGTTCGGGTACGGACATTCTTAATGCCGTATTGACCCATGAGTAAAAACATCTCTAAAATTGCTTCAGGATGCTGGGCAAAAATGCGGTGATGCGCCATCGCAATTTGGTCACCGATTTGATTGAAACGGGCATTCAGAGGACGTTTGCTCGGACGTTCATCATCAGGCAGATTCGGCTCTATAATGGTTTCATAGTAATGATTAATCAGCATCTCAGATAGCGTTGATATTTGCATCGCACAGCGATAGTAATCACGCATAAAACGCTCTACCGCGGCATTAGGCTGATCATCGGATCGAGTCTCGTAACCCATACGTTGAGCAATATCACGTTGATAATCAAACAACAGCTTATTTTCATTGCGGCCCGTTAGCTCATGCAAATAATGACGTATTTGCCATAAATAGCCTTCGGCAAAGTTCAGCTCATCAAACTCTTTTTCAGTCAAAAAGTCTTGTTGCACCAAGTCATAGAGCTTACCGATCCGAAAGTAACGCTTAGTCACCCAGCCGATGATATGAATATCACGTAGGCCACCAGGGGCGGTCTTAATGTTAGGCTCAAGATTATATTCTGTGGCATTGTGTTGCAGGTAACGCCCTTTAGCCTCTGCGATTTTGATGTCATAAAAATCACGCTGTGACCACTGCTTATTAACGATTTCGTCAGGAACGCTTTGTAAGCCCTCATTACCAATCAATAGCCTGGCCTCTAGCAAGCTACTAGCCGTTGTGTGATCGAGCGCGGCATCCAAGCAGTCCTCGACACTACGCACCGATAATGCCGGCTCAAGGCCAATATCCCATAACATAGCCACCAAGCGGTCAATCTTCGTGCTGACATCGCTATCGACTTCGTTAGGGGAGAGTAGCAAGATATCTATATCTGAATATAACGATAGCTCACCGCGACCATAGCCACCAGTAGCAAATAGTGCCAAATCGGTTTTATCAAGCTTAAACCACGAGAATAACGCGATTAGCAAGCCATCAATGGCACAGGCACGTGCGGCTACCAATTGACGAATACTAACGCCGCACTCAAGCTCTCGGCTGATATCCTCATTGATTTGCGTTAGCCATTCAGGAATACCCAGTAGCAAATTGTCTCTAGGAGTGTCTGCTACTGGTACATGAGCTAATAATAGTGGCGGTAGCGGAGCAAGATAAATGGAGGCGACATCGCAAGTGAACATGAGCGTTATCCAATTAATAATTTAAAATAAGAACAATAATAAGTGTAATAAAATCATAATAAGCGTAATAAAAAGTATAAAGGCAGAAAATAAGCAAGCGTAATGCTTACCTTACATAATAGGCCTATAGCAAAGCCAGTAGAATACTTTTATAGTAGTTTATTACAGAATTCATTCTGCTATGGCTACCAAAGCACCTCGATAGTATTTTTGATAACTATCAGTCAGGCTCTTTAAGGAATATTATTTAGGAAATATTACCAATCTTTCAATAAAATGGGCCAAAAAAAAGACCGCCTAAGCGATCTTCTATTATATTACTGAGTCAAAAAGCTTAAATCTTCTTCGGGGCGGGTAGTAAATACCTCACAGCCATTATCTGTTACGACCATGGTATGTTCCCACTGCGCTGACAGCTTACGGTCTTTAGTAATTGCCGTCCATTCGTCCGGTAGAATTTTGGTTTGCCATTTGCCTTCATTTATCATTGGCTCAATAGTAAAGGTCATACCAGTCTTCAGCTCGAAGCCTGTACCTTTTTTGCCGTAATGCATGACTTGGGGCTCGTGATGGAACTCATTGCTGATACCGTGACCACAGAACTCGCGTACGATACTGAAGCGTTCAGGCTCGACCACTTCTTGAATAGCGGCGCCGATGTCACCCAAGCGTGCACCATCCTTCACCACTTTCATACCCGCGTACAAGGCATCTTGTGCCACTTTACAAATGCGCTTGGCCATGATGGAGCCATTACCGACAATCCACATTTTTGAGGTGTCGCCATAGTAACCATCTTTAATGACCGTCACATCGATGTTGATAATGTCGCCGTCTTTAAGCAGTTTGTTTTCGGTAGGAATACCGTGACAGACCACATGGTTGACCGAAGTACAAATCGATTTAGGGAAGCCATTATAATTAAGCGGTGCTGGGATAGCGTGCTGCACATTAACGATATAATCATGGGCAATTTGATTCAACGCTTCAGTACTGATGCCCACTTTGACATGCTCGTCTAACATGACCAGTAGCTCGCTGGCAAGCTTGCCGGCGACACGCATTTTTTCTATCGCTTCGGGGGATTGGATTAGAGATTTTTTAGTCATCATTATCGTGCTTATAGTTATGGAATTTATGTGGTTGAATTATATCATAAATGCATAGATGACGGTTTTGACCTGATATACGGTCGCCAGCTACTATAAACACACCATTGGTTGCCTATAATGATTACCATAATGACTATATGGTCGTCCGAATAGTCGTCTGATTTTGTAGTAAGTTAACAGAACCTTGTTGAATATTACCAAGGATATTCGTAATGTATTCTAAGTTTCTCCATAATTCTAAGTTTACCCATAAATAGAGGCGTTTCTTTTGCATTTTTACCCACTGTTGGGGCTATTGGTGCCGGTATATTGCTGTTAACCCTGCAAACTATCTTTGCTCAAGCCGCACAATATTACAACTGTGCCAATGCCAACGGTTGCAAACTGGTCAGTAGCAAAAACCCCAGTTCAAATCATACCAAAACCTCTGCTATCAATAACAGTGAGATTCGTGGCGAGTAATTGCTGCAACAGGTTAGAACCATTGCTGCCATCTTAGGAAGTCCAAAAGTAAACTTATTTGGCCACAGTCAGGGCGGTATTGATATTCGCTATGTCGTTGGGGTGGCACCAGAATACGTCGCTTCTGCCACCGCAGTCTCAAGTCCAGAGCAAGGCTCAAAAACGGCAGATGCAGCTTTATTAGTATTTTCAAAAGGCAGTATAACCACTCGGGTTACGTTAGGTTTCTTTGAGCTCATTGGTGGTTTTACGGACGTCGGCTCAGAAATCAGTATTGCAAAAATATAGGAATAAGATGGTTGGCAATCGCTCGTAGCCTTGTCTACTGATGGTGCGTCCCAATTCAATGCCAAGTTTCCAGCAGCACTGCCTACAGAGTATTGTGGTCAACCCAATCCTAAAACCTTATACCGGGATCAGGTCAGTCATCTCAAAAAAGCAAATCTATAAAATAACTGTCTCGTAACATAAAATGATCGAGAGGTATTAATTAGAGAGGTATTACATAATAGTCTTCTACACTCCCTAATAATCAGTTAGCAGGTACCAGTAAAACTAGCAAGGGTTAGTAGCAAAACAACCCTACTTGAGAACAAACTCTGTCTGAAGCATATACATAAACTGTCATGACAGTCACATATTGTCACGGCATACTGGCCCCATTATTTAAGCCAGTAAAGTTTAATTAGTTAAGCTAAATAATAGTAAGTAATAATAGTAAGTTTTATTAAATAGTAGATATTAGGAAAATAAAAATACAGTCGATTCAATTTAAAAAAGTACCAGTACCATTTTTGATTTAACTATCGATTTAACTATCGATTTAACTATCGATTTAACTATTCCAGGAGTTTATATGAAAAACATGACTAAAATAATGATGGCAGCAACTCTGGCTGTAGGTACGCTAGCAGCCGGTTGCCAAACAACCCCAAGCGTTACTACCCCAGTTGCTCAGACGCTTACTAATGATGCGTTACAAGCTTATAACTGGCAGCTCGTTGAAGCCAAGCGTACTAATGGCGCTAAGGTTACCCAGCTATTCTTCGATCCAGCCAAGCCATTAATCCTAAACTTCATGAAGGTTAACGGCAATGATCGCGTTACTTTTATGAATACTTGTAATAACATAGGTGCTGAATACTCGATTGTTAACGGCAATGTTAAATTAAACAATGTACTTAGCACCATGATGGCCTGTCCTGAACCACAAGCCAGCTTTGATACCGCTACAATGGCAACCGTACAAGGTAAATATAGTATAAGTAAAAATGCGAATAATGTGCCTATGTTGATGATTGAAAATGCCAGTCAAGTTGCACAGTTCAAAGCAGTTTCTAAATAAGTGGTTATTAATAATTGCTTAGTCATAACTTTTTAGCTTAAATAATTTTATAACTATAAAAAAGCTAAATGGTTTATATATAAAAAATGCCTCACTATAATCTAGTGGGGCGTTTTTTATGGCGCAGAAGAATTAATAGGCAGTATCAATAAGTAGTATTAATAAATAGCCAATTAACCAATAAAAATTAAGTAAATTTTAGCGTATTGTTAGTGCAAAGCTGATAGATAATTGAGTTAAAATATGAGTAGTGTTGTTTATCATATATTATTCATATGTCTGCTTGTGGTCAAAATCAACTGAGTTTTACCTTATGACTAGTCCTACCATTCACCAGTGTCCTATCAATCAAAGCTCTATCAATCAAAGCTCTATCAATCAAAGCTCCATCCATCAGCGTCCAGTCAAGTACGGCTCGATCGATAGAGTGGTTGCTGTCACTACTATTGCTGCGGCCTTGAGTATTTTGAGTGCTTGCACCACCTTGCCAACCGCCATTAAACCCCATAATGCTAGTAGTAGCATGGCTAATAATCCGTTAACAGCGTCGATGCCAACCGTAGATCGTCAAGGTCGTATAGCTTATGTAGAAGAACAGGGTGTAGGTTCTGCTAAAATATCTACGCTTTATAGTATTCGTCCTGACGGCAGCGAGCGACAATTAATCGAGCAACTCAACGGATATATATATTCGCCAGCCTGGTCAACCGATGGACAGCTATTGGCCTATAGTAAGCAAGTGCCACGACAGTCGCCCAAAATTTATATTTATGATCGCAATAGCAACGCTTATAATCTAGTGGTAAACGTTAATGGTAGCAATTTATCTGCGTCATTTTCACCAGATGGACAAAAGCTGCTGTATAGTTCGACGGCTGGTGGCAATGCCGACATATATGAGATGCTTTTGAGCACTGGCGCCACCACGCAATTGACCACTTTACCAAGCACCGAAGTACAGCCAAGTTACGCTGCCGATGGGCAAAGCTTCGTATATACCAGTGATAAAGTCCGCGCTGGCCGTCCACGTATCTATCGTTATAACTTCGCGACTGGTAATGCTACTCAGATATCTACCAGTAGCTATGCAGCCAGTCCCCAGCTCAGTCTTGATGGCACACGTATGGGTTATCTGAACGGTCGTCAAGCAGCGGTGATGACCCTAACAACCGGACAAGTCGTCACTCTAGCAGAAACGGGTCTGGATGAACCAGCACGCCTATCACCAAGTGGTGGTTATGCCGTCTATCCAACCAAAAATGTGCAAGGCAGTGCCCAAAATGGTGGTAGTTTAGTTATACAGTCATTATCTGGCGGTACAAGTTATACTATCAGCAGTAAGGCAGGCGGAGTGGTTCGATCCCCAGTGTGGGGTCGTTAACTTTTAAGTTTTAAAATTAGTGTTAAGTCACTAATGTCCTAAATAATTTAGGTATTAAACAATTTAATGAGAAATATATGGCACAAAAAAAGAAAAATGTACGGAAAAAAGAATGTCCGGTTTGCCTCCGAGAGTTTAGCTGGAGTAAAAAGTTGGATAAAAACTGGGAGAGTATGGTCTATTGCTCAGATCAGTGTCGACGCGTGAAAAAATACGAAGGGCTAGATCATCAAAAAGAAGATAAATAGGCGTTAATAGTGAAGTAGAAATATACGGGAACAAGGAAGCAGACGATGGCACATAAAAAAGTAAACCTACCGCAAAAAATCTGCCCCGTCTGCCAGCGGCCCTTTAGCTGGCGCAAGAAGTGGGAAAAGGATTGGGAGCAGGTTATTTATTGCTCTGAGAAGTGTCGGCGGAGCAAGGCTCACGACGATAGAACAAGTAAGCACTAATATTTCTATAACTCTTGTAGTTGCTTAATTAACCAACTGTGAACGGGACTGTCGCTGGTACGTGGATGCCATGCTGCTATGACCTTGAATGTCGGTGGCAAGTCCTCCACTTCTAATTTTTTAACCTTACTACTGGGTAATAGTCGCGCAGGATAGAAGGCAATCATATCGGTGGTATGTAGGATATCGGGCACCGCCGAAAAGCTAGGAACCGACATAACAATATTTCGCTTAAGCCCTCTTGCTGCAAACCACTGATCGTGAGAGCCGCGCAGATTCGCACGCGAAGGGGATACCACCAGCTGTGGATGAGCGGCAATTTGCGCCAGTGTTAACGGCTCTTTTATAAATTCGTTGCCACAGCCGGTAATGCATAAATGCTGCTCTTCAAGCAAAGTCACATACGCTAAGTTATCAGGAATGAATTCTGGAAAGGTAATTAGCAGGTCAAGCTCACCTGCTGTAATAAGCTGATTAATATTGTCGGAGGCAAAGTCGCGTACTATTAATTTTAGACCGGGTGCTTTTCGGCGTGTAATATTAAACAGCTGTGGTAACAGTGCCTGTGTTGCGTAGTCGGTCGCACTAATCGTAAACACACCTTTATAGGTCTGCGGCGAAAACACATCAGGCTCTAACAGTGTTTCTAACTGCTTTAATATAAGGCTAATGGGCTGCTGCATCGATAGCGCTTTTGGCGTTGGCACCATGGTATTGCCTTGGCGAATAAATAAGCGATCATCAAATAAATCGCGCAACTTACGCAGCTGCTCACTAATGGCTTGTTGCGTTAGCCCCATTTTGCGTGCGACTTGCGAGAGGTTTTTTAGATCCAGCAGCGCGTGTAGCACTCTAAGCTGCTTGATATCGAGCCGATTAATACCATTCATAGTTGTATCTTAAACAAAAAACGGTTGTTTCTAATTGTACCTGTAAAACTCTATGCTTACCAATATTGCTTAAGTAACCAATCAAACCTCAAAACAGGTGACGTGGTTCAAATGATAAGCCCATTAGTTTGCTTTAAAAGAGAGTTTTATGACACAGCCTAATCTAGATACCAGCACTTTATTTTCATCTGTAAAACTTGGACCGTATACGCTCAAAAATCGTATTGTGATGCCAGCGTTGACACGCTCTCGCAGCACCCAACCTGACAATATTCCTAACGACTTGATGGCGAGCTACTATGCACAGCGCGCCTCAGCAGGGTTTATGGTAACCGAGGGCACACAGATTGAGCCAAGAGGTCAAGGCTACGCATGGACACCAGGTATACACTCACAAGCCCAAATTGAAGGCTGGAAAAAAACAACGCAAGCCGTACATGCAGCGGGCGGTATTATTTTTGCTCAGCTTTGGCACGTAGGCCGCGTGTCTCACACCAGCTTACAACCAAACGCAGCCCAACCTATCGGGCCTTCTGCTATAGCTGCTGATAATGTAAAAGTATTCATCGAAACAGGCCCAGGCGAAGGGGCTTTAGATGATCCAAGCGTACCACGTGCCCTTAGCACGGACGAGGTTGGCGAGCTAGTAAATATGTACGCCCAAGCAGCACGTAATGCATTAGAAGCTGGCTTTGATGGTGTAGAACTTCATTGTGCTAATGGTTACTTAGTGAATCAGTTTATCTCTGAGCACAGTAATACACGTGATGACCAATATGGAGGTTCGCTGACCAATCGTCTGCGCTTCTTAAAAGAGATCGTCGTAGCTGTCAGTGACGTCGTTGGTGCTGATCGTCTGGGTGTGCGGTTTGCGCCTTTATTTGCCAGTACCAATGAGACCCGCGTGTATTTAGGTTTAGTAGAATCAGACCCTCACCACACTTATGTTGAAGCGGTCAAAGTGCTCGAACAAGCGGGCATTGCTTACTTATCTATTGCTGAAGCCGATTGGGATAATGCTCCTGATTTACCGGAGTCATTTTATCAAGCGGTCAGAGCAGAGTTTTCAGGACGTATTATCTATGCAGGTAAATATACTGTAGAGAAGTCAGTCAATATGTTATCCAAAGATTATGGTGATTTATTTGCCTTTGGTCGTCCTTTTCTTGCTAATCCCGACTTACCTGAGCGCATAGCCAATAACTGGCCACTCAATGAGGCCGACCCTGCCACTATGTATGGCGGCACTGACATTGGTTATAGTGATTACCCTTATTACCAAAATAGTTAAAAAGTAAAAGTAATTAAAAAAATAAGGCCATTCGTGGCCTTATTTTTTTGTTTATGCCCTTAGCCTTTTTATGTATTTTAAGATATTTTAGATGAGTTATGACAATACAGCTGGCGCAAGAAGTGGGAAAAGGACTGGGAGCCGGTTATTTATTGTTCTGAGCGGTGTCGGCGGGGGAAGGACAAAGTTGATAACTAAGTTGAGATTAAGGCAAAAAAAGACCGGTATTTTTTAACGAGGGATAATCGAAAAATAGAAGTAGTGATGCTGCTGCCAGTAATTATGGTTAGTGATAAAATTATAAAAAATATAAACTTGACGAATTGAGTCGTTTTTAAAGTATTAAGACAAATTATGAGTAAACATTTTGAACAGTCAAGCTTTCGAGAACAGCTTATTGAACATTTATTTATCAGTGAAATGCTTAAACTATCGTGGAAAAAAGGTGATTGTCAGCTTGAAGTAATGAAACCCGAAGTTGATAGTGCTGGCTGTGATATTGTTCTTGAACATAGCAATATCATTCGTCATATTCAGCTCAAATCTTCAGAACTAGGCGGTAAAACATCAAGACAGAACATTTTACGCTCAGCATAACTCTCTAGCTGAGCAGTCCTGGTTTTACCTATCTTGAAGCGCATACCTCTGAGAAGTAATTGTTAGAGTTATTGATTATTTAGCATCTTTTTTGGCACAAATATTAGCCACTAGTGCGCCACTAAAGTTATGCCAAACGCTAAATATGGCACTTGGCAGCGCTGCGACAGGGTTAAAGTAAGTAGCGGCCAGTGCAGCCCCAAGTCCAGAGTTCTGCATGCCTACTTCAATCATGATGGCCCGTCGCTGCATTGCAGTAAAGCCAAAGAATAGGGCGAGCAAATACCCTAAGCTGTAACCGATTAGATTGTGTAATGCCACGACTACAAAGACCAGAGCACCGCTATCTAAAATGGTGGCCTTAGAAACAGCAACTACTGCAGCGATAATAATTGAGATACCCAATACTGAGATTATGGGCAATACACTGATAGCAGATTCAATTTTATTGCCAAGAAATTTATGGACGACGATACCTAATAATATAGGCAGGATAACTATTTTGATAATGGTTATCATCATGCTGGCTAGATCAATATCAATCAATTGACCGGCAAAAATCTCTAACAGGATAGGGGTCAAAAACGGTGCAAGTAGAGTAGATATGGAGGTAATGGCCACACTAAGAGCCACATCGCCTTTGGCTAAAAAGGTGATAACGTTACTAGAAGTGCCGCCTGGGCAACAGCCAACTAAAATAACCCCTACCGCTATTAATGGATCAAGCTGAAATACTACTGTCAATAAATAGGCTATTAACGGCATAAGCGTGAATTGTGCTAATAGACCTATCAGTACCGGTTTTGGCCGCTTTATAATCTCTAGAAAGTCTGTGGTTTTTAGGGTCATACCCATACCAAACATGATAATGCCCAGTATTGGAACGATAAGAAATGCTAATGAGGCAAATAATTCAGGAAAGATAAACCCTAAAACTGCGCTGAGTAACGCCCAAATGGCAAAGGTTTTGCCAATCCAGCTCGAAAGTGCTGCAATTTTATTCAAAATCCTTCTCGCAAAAATAATAAAGTAGCTGATAAGCTAACATGTATTTTGATTAAAACTAATAAAAGTATTTTCTTATCTGCACAACAATAAGTTGTCTCATCGCTACGACAAAGATATTAAAAAATCACTGCTGAGATTACGCGTCTAAAATAATTTGGCACACAAAAAATTTGGCGCACGAGTTTTAGTTTTCGTACGCCAAAAAAACATCAATAAAACCTTAGTAAATTAGCTGAATGCGATAGCTTAATTAATAATCTACATATTCGGGTTCAACCACTTCTCAGCGGTTTTCATGTCCCAGCCTTTACGGTCAGCGTAACTCTCTACCTGATCCATACTAATCTTACCGACGTTGAAGTAAACACTTTCAGGATGCGAGTAATAAAACCCGCTGACCGAAGATGCAGGCCACATCGCGTAGCTTTCGGTCAAGGTCGTACCGATCGCATCGACTGTGCCAAGCCAATCGAACAGTTTGCCTTTTTCAGTATGTTCAGGACAGGCCGGGTAGCCAGGCGCAGGGCGGATACCGACGTATTTTTCTTTGATTAGCTCCGCATTACTCAAGCCTTCCTCAGGCAAATAACCCCAATAGTCTGTACGAATCAGCTTATGCAAATGCTCAGCAAAGGCTTCGGCCAAGCGATCAGACAAGGCTTGTACCATGATGGCGTTGTAATCATCACCGTTGGTTTTATACGCTTCAGCGACTGTTTCGGTACCTGCTATCGAAACGGTGAAGCCGCCAATATAATCAGTACGATCAGTTGATGGTGAGATAAAATCTGCTAGGCTATAGTTGGGTGTGCCACTGGCTTTGTCGCTTTGTTGACGTAGATGCTCAAATTGATAGGTTGCTGTGTCGCTATGCATGTCGTGCATGTCATCGTGGTCATAGACGCTAACCGTATCCGCACCAGTACGACGTGCTGGCGCAATTTTAAACACGGCTTTGGCAACGACTAATTTTTCGTCAATCATTTTTCTGAGCATGTCTTCGGCATTGTCAAACAAGTCGCGTGCGGCTTCACCAACTACCTCATCTTGTAATATCTGAGGATATTTACCGGCCAGTCCCCAGGAGATAAAGAACGGAGTCCAGTCAATATAGGGGACTAGATTATCTATTGGATAATCATCAAATATCACTTGCCCTAAATGATTAGGAGTAGGGGGCACATAGTTGTCCCAGTCGTGCTGAAAGCCAATTTCGATTGATTCGGCATAAGACAGTTTCGCGGCTTTCGGTTGGCGTTTTGCTAAGCGTTCGCGTACTTTAATGTACTCTGCACGAGTGTCATCAATTAATGCTTGGCGGTTTTCTTTTGATAGTAGCTTGGTGACTACGCCGACTGCACGCGAGGCATCAGACACATAGATGACCCCGTCGTTCTGATATTGCGGTTCAACTTTGACTGCGGTATGCGCTTTGGAAGTGGTTGCGCCACCAATCATCAGTGGTAAGGTCATGCCGCGTTCTTGCATTTGCTTGGCAACATAAACCATCTCATCGAGACTGGGAGTAATTAAGCCTGACAATCCAATGATATCGACTTTTTCAGCGATGGCAGTATCGAGGATTTTATCACAGGGTACCATTACGCCAAGATCGACAATATCATAGCCATTACAGCCGAGCACCACACCGACGATGTTTTTACCGATATCATGGACGTCGCCTTTGACGGTCGCCATCAGGATTTTACCCTTGGTTTCTCCTTCGACTTTTTCTGCTTCAATGTACGGATTAAGCCAGGCGACTGACTGCTTCATCACTCGTGCAGATTTGACCACTTGTGGTAAGAACATTTTACCGGCACCAAATAAATCGCCAACAATGTTCATACCGTCCATGAGCGGCCCTTCGATGACCTCAAGCGGACGCGGATATTTCTCCCAGGCTTCTTTGGTATCCGCTTCAATAAAGGTGGTGACACCTTTGACTAAAGCATGGGCAATACGTTCTTCAACCGTACCTTCACGCCAAGTCATATCAACGGTGCTGTCTTTTTTCTTACCACCAAAGCTGTAGTTTTCGGCAGCAGTCATTAATCTTTCGGTGGCGTCCTGTCCTGTTTCGCCTTGATTGCGGTTGAACATGACATCTTCGATGGCGTCGCGGGCCTCCCTAGGAATGTCATCATACAGCTCCAACATGGCGGGGTTAACGATACCCATCGTTAGGCCATTTTGTATCGTGTGATAGAGGAATACTGAGTTGATGGCTTCACGGATAGGGTTGCCACGGAAGCTGAACGACACGTTTGATACGCCGCCTGACACCATGGCATTGGGCAAGTTATCGGTAATCCAGCGTGTGGCATTAACAAAGTCAGCACCATAATTGTTATGGTCGGTAATACCGGTGGCAACCGCAAAAACGTTAGGATCAAAGATAATATCCTCAGAAGGAAAGCCTACTTCATTGACCAATACGTCATAGCTACGCTTACAAATCTGAGTTTTACGCTCGTAAGTGTCGGCTTGTCCGTCTTCATCAAAGGCCATGACGATGACCGCCGCCCCGTAGCGCATACATAACTTGGCGCGCTCAACAAACTCAGAATGTCCTTCTTTTAAGGAGATGGAGTTGACGATGGATTTGCCTTGGGTACGCTTCAAGCCTTCTTCGATAATGTCCCATTTAGACGAATCCAGCATCAAGGGCACCCGGCTGATATCGGGTTCACCAGAGACTAGGTTAACGAAGTGAATCATCGCTTGCTTAGAATCTAGCATCCCTTCGTCCATATTAATATCGACGATTTGCGCCCCACCATCGACTTGATCACGAGCCACATCGAGGGCTTCATTATAGGCTTCGGTTTTAATCAAACGTAAGAACTTCTTAGAGCCGGTCACGTTAGTACGCTCACCAACGTTGACGAACAGGCTATCAGAAGTAATGTTAAAGGGTTCAAGTCCAGATAAACGGCAGGCCGGTGGAATTTCAGGAATGACGCGTGGCGCAAAGTCAGCGACCATGTTAGCAATTTGGCGGATATGCTCAGGCGTGGTGCCACAACAGCCACCGACAATATTTAAAATACCGGCCTTTGCAAAGCCTTTGAGCAGCGCTGTGGTTTCTTCTGGGGTTTCGTCGTATTCGCCAAACTCATTGGGCAAGCCCGCGTTTGGATGTGCGGACACATACATATTGGCAATATTTGATAGCGTCTGAATATGAGGTCTTAGTGCGTCGGCACCTAATGCACAGTTAAAGCCAACGGAAAGTGGCTTGGCATGGCGAACAGAGTTATAAAAGGCTTCAGCTGTTTGCCCTGATAGTGTACGACCGGACGCATCAGTAATGGTACCTGATATCATAATTGGTAACTCAAAGCCGATATCATCGAACACACCGGTTACTGCAAAAATAGCTGCCTTCGCGTTTAGGGTATCAAAGACTGTTTCGATCAAGATGATATCAACCCCGCCTTCCATTAACGCTAATGTCGCCTCGCGATAATTAAGTACCAAGCGATCAAAGGTAATATTACGGAACGCGGGATCGTTGACATCAGGTGACAGCGAACAGGTACGCGATGTGGGCCCTAAGACCCCAGCGACAAACCGCGGCTTCTCTGGGGTCTTAGCATTAAATTCGTCAGCAGCTTCGCGAGCAATTCTCGCTGCGGCCTTATTTAGTTCAGGGACCAGATATTCCATATCATAGTCGGCCATCGATAGACGTGTACCGTTAAAGCTGTTGGTCTCAATAATGTCTGCACCAGCGTCAAGGTGGGCAAGATGAATCTCTTTCACCATGTGCGGCTGTGACAGCACCAATAAGTCGTTATTTCCTCGCACATCTTGGCTGATATTGGCAAAACGCTCGCCGCGATAATCGGCTTCCTCAAGCTTATAGTTCTGAATATGAGTACCCATCGCGCCATCTAACATCAAAATTCTTGATGCCATTTGTTCAGTAATACGCGCTCTTACTGTTAGCTGTTGCGCTTTATATGGAAATACCGCTGGTGGGATCAGGATAAAATCGTCGCCCGGCAGCGTGGCGGTAGTAGGGGTGTTATCAGCTTGAGAAGAGGTTGTCGAGGTCATAGGAACACTACTTATATTGTCAATTTTATGAAATAGGAGTGAAAGCGGAAAGATTACAAATTAAAGAAAGAAAAGGGCCAAATCGTTGGTATTTTAGCATGAAAAAGGCGGTGCTCGCGCTCACGTGATTATTCATCTTGAGCAATTAAGAGGCACGATAAATAACAATTATAAATATGAGTGGTCAACTTGCCAGCAAACGGCAATTAATGCACTAGCTCTAGCTAACACTCTCAAAAAATTCAAAGACATTACCATGCTAATATCAGGGCCAACATCAAGGATACTATGGGTTAACAACTATCAAATACTTAATACTCGTACAATAATTTTCAATAACAAAATAAAACTCATAGTTTTGTTTCAAAAGTAGACAAAACTTACACAGGTATTACAAAAAGTAGCATAAACGCAGGTAGTTAAGGTTACTTTATATGTTAATTTAAGTTGATAAGGGACTGCATTTAGTAAGTGCTACTAATTAATTATTAATGGCAAACTATTAGCCAATAATTATGAATATCGATTATAAATGACTGACCTTGGAACAGAACATGCTAAACGGTAAGAACTTAACAAGATAAGTAGCACATACTCAATTATTAAGGATAACACTATGACATTCACTAAAATTGCTGCTATAGGTACATTAGCTGTATCAGCACTTGCTCTTAGCGCTTGTAATAATATGATGCCACAGAAAGATAGTGGTATGAGCGCTCAGGCTATGGCAAATGCTTCCGTGAACACTGAAGGCATGGCAAGAATGAACATCGTACAAGTTGCTCAAAGCAACCCTGATTTCTCAGTGTTGGTTGAGGCGGTACAAGCTGCTGGTCTAGGCGGAATGTTATCTGATCCTAAAGGTAACTACACGGTCTTTGCACCAACCAATGACGCCTTTGTGCAGCTATTACAAGAAAGTAACATGACTAAGGCGCAATTGTTTGCTAATAAACCACTACTCACTAAAGTTTTAGGTTATCATGTGATTGATGGTAAATCGCCAATCTACGCCAAAAGCGTAATGGCGGGCAATCTCATGACGGCTAGCAAGGACACGCTAACAGTTACTGCTGATGGCAAACTGATGGACGAGACAGGCCGTACTGCGGTTCTTCTTAAAACAGATATTGCTGCCAACAATGGTGTAGTGCATGTCATTGACAAAGTACTCATGCCTAAATAAACTAGCTTCAAATCTTTAAAGGTAGCGAATATTTACAATACGCTGATTACAAAACTGCCAATATTGGATATAGTATATTCATGTTGGCTTTACTATTTTTCAGCTCAATGTAAATGTTTGGTAATAAAATAACGACTGTCAGCTCCTAACGCCAGATCATTGACAGTTGGTTTTTATTAACACTTACTTTTGCCCATTTCCAAGAAATTTCGTCAGTCGAACAAGACTGTTACTCACTAAATAAGTAATCCACTTAATATCCATAAGGGTACACCTATGTTAAAAAAGACTTTATTACCTCTAGCTATCGCCATGGCCGCATTATCACTAGCAGCCTGTAGTGACAAAGAAGCTGCTGCACCTGCTGATGCGCCTGTAGCTGAAGAAGCTATGGTCGAAGCTGATCCAATGACTGAAGCTGAGCCAATGGCGGAAGACGCTGCTATGGCTGGTGATATGGTTGCTACGCAAAGTATCGCTGAAATGGCAGCTGGCAACGAAAATCTAACGATCTTAACCGCAGCACTACAGGCCGCTGGTCTGGATACTATGATGATGGATGCTGGCGAATACACTGTATTTGCACCTACTGACGATGCATTTGCTGCCTTGTTGACCAAGCTTGGTGTCACCAAAGAAGAGCTATTAGCGGATACAGAGTTGCTAAAAACTGTTCTTCCGTATCATGTAGTTCCTATGGTAGTTAAAGCGGCTGACATTCCTTACGGCTCTGAGATTGAGACTGTAAACGGTCAAAAATTCACTATCAGTGATGCTAATGTCATCACCGACGCTAGCGGTAACACGGCTAATATCGTTGCTACAGATATGATGGCAACTAATGGTGTCGTTCATGTTATTGATAACGTATTACTACCAACTATGTAGTTGGTAAAGCATTACTAGCACAGTAAGCGTAATACAATAAAACTTAAGTAAATCACAGTATGCAAAAGCTCAGCCATTAGCGCTGGGCTTTTTTGTGAGCGAAGATTATCGATGAGTAAAATATATCAGTCTATATTTTAAGTCTGCTACAAAGAAGCCCGTGGCTCATAGCCACGGGCTTCTTTGTTTTAATCACTTACTCAGTATACTTTCACGGGCAGCTGCCTACAGCGTTCAGCAATCAGCTACGATCACCAGGCGCGACTGATTACTGGTTGTTACAGTGATGACAAATTCGCATACTCTGAGCCTTTAGACAGTACATAACGCTTGCTGGTTTCACCATCAGTCAAAAACCCACCAAAGGTCTGAGACACTGCACTGAACAAAATAATACTGACTGAAGTTAAAGCCTCTTCGGCCAGTTCTTCAGTATGTAATAACTCTTTAGCTTTAGCGACACTGATAACAGCACAGCTTTCGTTCGGACTGAGGCGTGGTTTAGTGGCTTCATTATAGTTTTTATAACAAAAAGCGATCGATACATACTCATCAGACCCCGCCAGCTCAGCAAGATAGGCCTTGTCGATAGTTCTTTCGGCCTCAACACAGCTTACAGCCGGCTGCTTCTTTAGAGGCTGTAGCCGCTTACTGTGCACGATATGGATGAAGGTTTCTTGTTGTGGGTTTATTTTGGTTTTAGATTTCCTAGATTAACACACCAAGTGCAACGCTAAATGATGTTATAGAATACCTGATTTGGTGTTTTGAATCCCAATCGTTTTCTTGGTCTGCTATT
>NZ_JAXCIB010000017.1:0-39681 GCF_035984995.1 Psychrobacter sp. PL15 | reverse complement strand
ACGTTGACGGGCTCTGGGATTGCTTTCGGTCTTCGAGAGTTTGCCAAAGTTATGATCTTTTAGGGTGTCTGTTGGTATAGTCATGGTTCAATTATACTATATATTTTGGGTTTAGTATAAATTCACAAGTCTAGAATTTTTCTTAGATGAATATTAGGAACCTGAAGTTTGTCGTATTGTAATGCGTGTCAAACACTCCATTATGTTGGTGATGTTAATATAAATCTCGTAACCAAAATGATAGTTTTTTTATTCATACATCAATTAAAAAAGCCCAAAACCCTATATTTTATAGAGGGTTTTGGGCTTTTTTATGCTTATTAATTTACTTAGGTTATGTTGCCGATAGTTAGGTTTGGGCCCAGGTCAAAGTCTGTTTATCACATCTTCGGTTGATGCAATCTCGGCAACGCAAAATGAAAGGCTCGTTAGTGTAGCCCTCTGAATCTCTTCTGCACTCATGGCACCAGCACCAAGATCAGGGTGATCCATGGTTCCAGTAGCATCCGATACAAAAATGACTTTATAGTTCCTAAATTGTGCATCACGTGCTGTGGAATCACAGCACATGTTTGTGACAGTTCCCGTTATTATAAGGGTGTCGATCTCTCTGTTTTTGAGCTGCGTATCAAGGTCTGTGTTGTAGAAAGCACTGTAGCGGTGTTTTTTAATGAGAAGCTCACCGTCTTGAGGTGCGAGATCTGGATATATCTCGGTGCCATGGGTATTATCGACTAGAGCTTCCTGGCTATCGATAGGAGGCCAGAAACCCGACATCAATCCCATGTCGCTACGATCTTTCCCATGCACATGGGCTGTGTAAATTATAGTCGATCCTTTTTCTCTGCATACATTGATTAATTTCTTGATATTTGGTACGGCATCGGTAGCCATTGGTACACACATCGGTGCACCTGGTTTGACAAAATCGTTCTCCATATCAATAACAAGAAGGGCTACTTTTTTAGGATTGTTTATTTCAAATTTCATACTTGCTCTCTATTTAATGGTATGGTTGGGAAGTGTTATCGTTAAAGTGAAATTTGGGAATACACAATAAATTAAGATTGCCTAGTGCCTAGCTGTGCGATAATTTTTGCAGTTGCAACATTCGATATCTAATATGTTTGGGGTAAGAGTATTAACCATAACTCTAAGATTGGAGGAACGATCACTAGCGGCCTTAATATTTCTAAAACCCTCAGGAGCAGCCTGTCTAAGCTTTTATGGCTTTCCATGTTGTACTTTTTCAAAAATTCTTTATTTAGATTTTATTTCCTAAGTTTAAAGGTATTGCATAAAGCATAGCCAATACTGTAAAAGCATTTATTTATACCCAGAAGGTATAAATAAATGCTTTTAGCGTCAAGACAACCGAACTCTTAAATTTAGACTTAATTTTCTGTATAGGACTAGGGTCTGTTGAACATTCATAATTTCAGCCAGATATAAGCGCAAGCGAGAGTGACTGTATTCTCGTAACTTTGCTTGAGCTTATCAAATCTGGTGGCAACCGCCCTATACTGTTTCAGCTTAGCGAAAGCGTTTTCCACTAAGTGTCTGGTTTTGTATAAGTGCCAGTCCATATGGTTATTAGTGGACTTAGTGTTTCGTTTTCGAGGGATGTTATTGAAGCTCCCTGCTTGCTTAATGTATTCTCGTAGCGTTTTAGAATCATAGCCTTTATCGGCACATAGAATGTCTGTATCGCTTAAATCTATCTTATCAATTAAGTCTGGTGCTACCTTAACGTCATGAGTCGTGCCATCTGATAGAATAAAGGTGATGGGATTACCATGAGTATCCACCGCTAAGTGAATCTTGGTAGCACGACCTGTCACGCTTTTACTGATGGCCTGATCCGCTTCATTGCCACCACTACTGTGTTGGTGAGCTTTGATATGAGTACCTGAACTATGCTGAAGGAACCGTACAGGTAAACTTGGTAAACTAAGCATCATAACAGGAGCTTAACATGACTAAGAAAATGAGAATCTACAGCAGTGAATTCAAGGCCAAAGCTGTCAAGAAGATGGCAAACAACAACGGTAATATTTCAGCGACTGCAAAGCAGCTCGGCATAGCGATGCAAACCTTATCCAACTGGCACAATAAAGCCAATCAAGGCAAGCTTGCAGGAACTAAGCAGTATGATCCACAATTAATAAGCGCACTTGAAGAAATAAAGCACCTCAAACGACAGCTTAAAGTTGCTCAGGAGGAGCGTGAGATCCTAAAAAAGGCCACCGCGTACTTTGCAAAGCACAGTTAGTAAGGTACGCCTTTATTAGAGATAACCAGCATCTTTTTAGTATTATCCGCATGTGCCGTGTATTAAACGTGAAACCCTCAAGCTACTATGACTGGCTGAGTCGTGATATCAGTACGCAGCAAATACACCGCAATCAGTGTGAGTTGCTGGTTCGCGTGGCACATAGCGAGACCAAGCAGCGTTATGGCGTTGATCGTCTGCAAGCACACCTAAGCGAGCAAGGGCACGATATCAGCCAATACATGGTTAGAAGCATTAAAGAAGAACACGGCATCAAATGCCGTCGACACAAGCGCTTTAAAGTCACTACTGACTCCAATCACAACAAGCTGGTTTATCCAAACGTACTTGATCAGAAGTTTGATGCCAGTCGCCCTAATCAGGCATGGGTCAGTGACATCACCTATATTTGGACGAATGAGGGCTGGCTGTATTTAGCAGGCGTTAAAGACTTGTACACTAAAGAGCTGGTCGGCTACGCCATCAATAAGCGCATGACGGCTGATTTAGTTTGCAAGGCACTCAATATGGCAATCAAGAATAAAAGACCAAGTTCAGGGCTGATTATACATTCCGACAGAGGCAGTCAGTACTGTAGCCATGCGTACCACAAGATCATTGAGCAGCATCAGTTTAAAGGTTCAATGTCTGGGCGTGGCAACTGCTTTGACAATGCGCCCATAGAGAGTTTCTGGGGCGTACTGAAGAACGAGCTTGTGTATCACCAAGACTATAAAACAAGGTTTGAGGCTATCAGTGACATTATTATACCATTCACAAAAATTAGAGTAGCAAATAAAATGAGTGCAAGTACTACACATTGTAGACTAAACGAGTTTGACACGGCTAATCGTACTTTTTGGGTTTGGTATTAGATATATCGAGTTGTACTACAATCAGACTAGGATTCAAAAGGGTTTGGGCTATAAAACGCCAAGGCAGATGTGGTTTGATTTTTATCGTCAGGATGCGTAACTAAAATCTCCTAAGTTTAAGTCTACGGGATTGACGGCAGGGGTCAGTTCCAAGACTGTTTATAAAGAGATAGGTAGTAAGCGTTTTTTTGTTAATAAATAATGTGCAATCATACCAATACAAAGCCCCCAAAACACCGAGCTCAGCCCTAAAAATTGCATGCCAGATGCCGTAGCTAAAAAGGTTATTAACGCTGAGTCTCTTTGGGCGTCGTCTTTCATAGCAACTGTAATATTGGCAGAAATAGCGCCGATAAGAGCGAGACCTGCTAAAGCGGCGACTAGTTCCTTCGGTAGCAAGCTAAATACCATCACGATACTACTAGCAAATAAGCCACCTAATAAGTAGAAAATTCCATTAGCTACTCCTGCGATATAGCGTTTTTCTTTGAGTTCGTGAGCGTCTTTACCTGTACATAATGCTGCTGTAATAGCCGCCAATACGATGGTGATGCCACCGACACAAGCGACAGCTAAGGAAGCAATACTCGAAACGGCAACGATAGGTTTAGCAGGCGTGTCATACCCACTTAAATTCAAGATAGCCATACCGGGTAAGAATTGTCCTGTTAAGCTCACTAAAATAAGTGGAATAGCTAGGTTAAATGTTGAGTTCCATGACCATTCTGGCCAAATAACTATAGGTATTGTCATCGTAAGATTAATATCGACAGGATTCATCTTCCCAAGTAAGATACTTAAGACAACGCCGCACAATAACACCCAAATCATGGTGTAGCGTGGTGAGAAGCGTTTTGCGAATAGATAACAAGCCAGCATACTGAAAACGATAAACGGCATAGTATCAGTGGCGATAAATAATTCTAGACCAAATTGAAATAAGATACCTGCCATCATTCCAGCTGCAATACCGTTAGGAATCCATCTTAGAATTTTATCAAAATAGCCTGTCGCTCCGACAATAAAAATGACGATGGCCGAAATAATATAAGCAGCAACGGCCTCATTGATGCTCATTTGTGGAAATAGTGTGACTAACAATGCGGTGCCAGGTGCTGACCAAGCGGTAATTACAGGAGTTTTATACTTGATGGATAGATATATCCCAGGTATAGCTGCTCCTATAGAAACACCCCAAATCCAAGAAGCCATCATGGCATCTGAAACTTGTGCCGCTTGAGCTGCCTGAAAGAAGATAATTAAAGGACCAGCATAAGAGATTAGTACGGCTAAAAATCCTGCTACGGACGCTGAGACCGACCAGTCTTCTTTTAGAGTTTGGATTACGTTCGCCATATTGCCTCCATGCAAATTGGCATTACTGACTGGAATAGATCAATTACTCAGATTATGAGTTTTTTATAGATTTGGACTCATGAATTTATCCCTCGTCACCGCCACCGACAGGAATTGTACTACCAGTAATGTATGACGATTCATCTGAGGCGAGAAAGGTGATGGCATTTACTTGCTCATCTATGGTGCCGTATCGACCCATAAATGTACGATCTATGGTTTGATTTACTACCGCATCCATCCATGACTTTTCATCGTCAGTTAACGGTTTGTTATTACGAGGAATTTTTCTTGGTGGCGCTTCAGTACCACCGGTGGCTACAGCGTTAATTCTAATACCATCGCTTGCATATTCATAAGCTAATGATGCAGTCATTGCATTGACGCCACCTTTTGAAGTCGAGTAAGGAATGCGGTTTATACCGCGCGTAGCGACAGAAGACACATTAACGATCGTACCAGACTGTTGTTTGATCATTGCTGGAAGCACTGCACGGCAGCACCATAAAGTTGGAAATAAGGAACGGCTAATTTCTTTATTAATTTCTTCTTCAGAGAAGTTTACAAAAGGTTTCATCCATATTGCACCACCGACATTGTTAACTAGTATGTCAATACGTCCATAAGTATCAAGTGCTTTATTAATAGTGTCTTGTGCGCCTTGATAAGTTTCTAAGTCTACTTTTATATTTACTGCTTGTCCGCCATTAGCTTTTATTTCAGCGAGTACGTCTTCCACTAACAATGAGAAGTCTGCCAAGACCACTTGGCCACCTTCCGCAGCTAGGCGTAACGCTACACCACGCCCAATGCCTTGAGCAGCACCGGTCACGATACATACTTTATTTTCAAACCGCCTGTTCATCACTGTCTCCCAGAGAAATCCCTTTATTTACTATGTCTTCTTAGTTACACTATTTTTCACTAGGTATAAATTTCTCATAATAAAAATTACTAGGCTTTAGGCTACTACTATCTAACCAGTTACTAACTGCATCTACCATAGCTAAAGGACCACACAAATAGACATCAACATCTCCATTGTTAAGCCAGTCATTTTCTATATGGCTAGTAACATAACCTTTACGGCTATGATCGCTCTCATCGCTCGCTACACAAGTGTAATAGTTAAACCATTGATGATTTCTCTTAGCTTCTTCAAGTTTCTCAACTTCTACAAGATCGAAGTCATTTGTGACTCCGTAGACCATATTGATAGGATGATGTGCACCGGATATTTCTAAGCTTTTTAGCATAGATAGGAATGGTGCGATACCGGTGCCGCCAGCTAAAAATAAAGTAGGACGCACAACAGGCCTTAAATAAAAGCTACCAAACGGGCCTTCAAAGTCCATCTCTTGACCCACTTGTGCGATATCGGATAAGAAAGTGCTCATCTTACCGTTAGGTATGTTGCGGACGAGAAATTCTGCCTGTTTGGTGCTGGGGACAGAGCTAAAAGAATACGAGCGCGTCTCCTTAGTATCTGGAATATTAATATTGACATATTGTCCAGGCAAAAACACTAATGCATCAGGGTTATCGACTTCGACGCCAAAATGGATAGTAGACTCTGATAATACATTTAGTTGTCGTAGCTTGCCTTTGAATATAGACTTTCCAACCTTGCATGCTTCAGAGGAGCTTGGAACTTTAATTACGCAGTCGCTTTCAGGAATCATCTGACAGGTTAAAACGTAGCCTTCTTGAGCTTCTGCTTCAGTTAATGCCTCTTCGATGTACATATCAGGATGCATGTCATAGCTACCAGACTCACAATGACAACGGCAAGTACCGCAAGCACCATCGAGACAATCTACGGGGATGTTATATTTTTGGCGATAAGCGGACTCGGCAACGGTTTCGTTATCTTCACATTTAATAAATCCTGTGACACCGTCTTCGAACTGTAGAGCAATATTATATTCCATGAGAAATGTCCCTTTTCAACAAGTGGTTACTAGACGCAGTTATTAAACATTTTATTGAAAATAGCTACTAGGTTAGTCTAGGGAGGGGACTCATTAATAATGATTGTATTATCAATGAGCCTACTACAGACGCTGAGCTGTCTATAGTGGCTTATGAGTATGATAAGCAATGCGTAAAAACTAGACGTGATAAACATCCATGATTTGATGGACATAGTCATCTTTCAATACTACATACTTATCTAATATTTTTGGGCTTTCTTGGGTCATATCGATCTTGTATCTAGAGTATCCCCAATAAGTGTTGGTCTCCTGATAACGAAAGGATTTATTGATCCAGTTAAAACGAACTGTGATGATACCGTCATTATCCTCAAGTAATTCAATATTAGATAAGTTGTGTGTAGTACGTGTATCAGGTATGGTTGCTGAAGAGCGCTCGGTTTCGATACGAAATATACGGTCCTCAAGGCCACGGCGATCAGGATAATAAATGAGTGAGATTTCTCGTTGTGGGTCGTTTATCAGTTCACCATCATCATCCCAACTGGGCATCCAGAACGGGCAGTCTTCGTCATAGCAGGTTAACCACTCTTCCCAGTTTTTTTCATCAAGTAAGCGTGCTTCACGGTACAAAAATTGCCGTACGTCTTCAATACTAACGGTTGTATTTTTCATTATTGATATCCTTTTACGTTTGCTAGTCCTACAATAACGAGCAGGTTACTGGTTTGAATATCTTGGTTGATATTAGACCTCGCCATGCATCTGCTGTTCTTGCTCCATGGCTTTTTTCATTTCTTCATGCCAGTAGCGATGCTGTACGGTATATAACCCTTCGTCTTCGGTTTTGGCTCCACTTAATAAGGGTTTAAGGTCGATTGCTTTAGCGCCTTCATCAGCGCCTTCTATCCAATGCTCGGAACCACGGCACATATCGTTCCATTCAAGCTTGATACCATTAAATCCTTGTTGACACGAGCGGAATTCTTCTAGATCGTCTGGTGTCGCCATACCAGTAACGTTAAAAAAGTCTTCGTATTGACGGATACGGCGAGTACGTGCTTCATCGCTTTCACCCTTTGGTGCGATACACCAAATAGTGACTTCAGTTTTATCAACAGCTATAGGACGTAACATGCGTATTTGTGAGCTAAACTGATCCATAATATAAACGTTTGGATATAAGCATAAATTACGTGAGCGCCCGATCATCCAGTCGGCCATCGCTTCGCCATATTTAGCAACATAATCATCGCGATAAGCAAAGTTTGGACGATCCTGCGGGTTTTCCCATTGAGTCCATAACAACATGTGGCCATTTTCAAAAGAGTAGAAACCACCACCTTGACGACCCCACTTACCAGCGTTCATAGCTTTGATGTTATCTTCTTTAGCTGCCTCTTGCTCTTTACGGCGTGCGGTAGTAGCGGCATAGTTCCAATGCACTGCTGAAACGTGATAGCCATCGGCTCCATTTTCAGCTTGTAGTTTCCAGTTGCCATCATAGGTATAGGTTGAAGTGCCACGTAATACTTCTAAGCCTTCTGGTGATTGGTTGACAATCATGTCAATAATCTTAGTTGAGCCGCCAAGCCAGTCTTCGATAGGCTCGACATCGTCATTGAGACTAGCAAACAAGAAACCCTTATAATTAGCAAGTTTGACTTGTTTTAGGTCATGCGAGCCATCTTTGTTAAAAACTTCGGGATAACCAGCATTGCGTGGATCTTTAACTTTAAGTAATTTGCCTGAATTGTTATAAGTCCAACCGTGGAATGGGCATGTATAAGTGGCTTTGTTGCCTTTTTTATGGCGACAAAGTTGAGCACCGCGATGTGAACAGGCATTGATCATACAATGCAGCTCACCATCTTTATTACGAGCAACGATCACGGGCTGACGTCCAATGTATGAGGTATAATAATCGTTGTTATCAGGAACTTGAGTTTCATGAGCTAAATAAACCCAATTGCCCTCAAAAATGTGTTTCATCTCAAGCTCAAACAGCTCTTCGTTAGTAAAGGCACTGCGATGTAGACGATAAATTCCGTTTTCTTTATCTTCTTCTAAAAAACCATCAATAGTGAGATCTGATCCTTCAGGTACTAGGTTGATACGCTCGCTCATGGCTGTCTTCCTTGTATGGTAACGATATTAGAGTATTGAGCTTGATAAAACAGTTTTGTGTAATATCAAGCTTATTAATAATGAATATTTAATAAGGTCTAATACTTGTTAGCTATTAACCTTGTACGCGGCGACGTTCGACTTCACTGCCTTGAACTTTGGAGTTTGACTCATTTAAAAGTTGGAAGTCAAAGTTGATAGAAGCATAAGGCTTTCCTAGACCTTTCTCTTTTAAGTCCACTGCATCTTCTATCATAGTAATTTCAGGTACTAAGCCTTCACGGCTAGCAAAAGCAAAATCATCCCACAAGTATTTGTCGCCATCAATATTGATCTGCGTGGTGAGTTTACGTGTATCATCAGCACTTACAAAAAAGTGGATATGCGCAGGGCGATGACCATGACGTCCCAGTGCACCCAAAACTTTTTGAGTCATACCATTTGGCGGAACTGAGTAGCCTAGTGGTACGACACTACGGAATGCATAATTACCTTTTTCATCAGTAATGATGCTACGACGTAAGTTAAAGTGAGACTGAGACTCATCAAAGAAAGAGTAGTTGCCTAAACTGTTGGCGTGCCACACTTCAACCTTTGCATTGGGGAGCGGCTTGCCCTGTTGATCAGATACCGTACCTTGCATAAATAACACTGTACCTTGTTCATCTTCGCTGCCATCATCTAAACGTGCAAAAGCTTTTGATTCTGGAGCGCCTTCAACATATAGCGGTCCTTCAATAGTGCGTGGCGTTCCTCCTTCAAGGCCAGCCTCTTTCATATCTTCTTCTATCATTAAATCCATAAAGTGATCCAAACCAAGCCCAGGCGATAATAGACCTGCTTCTTTGCCTAAGTCACCAATGTATTCAACACCAGACCAATACTCGTCTGCAGTGATTTTTAAGTCATTGATAGTTTGCATAAGGTCAGTGACAATGCGCAAAGTGATGGCTTGTACACGTGGATTGACCGTTTCAGGAAAATCAATCTTGCCTTTGATAAACTGGTTGGCTAGCGCTTCAATTTGGGTACGTTCCATGTTACTCTCCTTGGTTTTCGAGGATATTCTCGTTGCTGGCAGTTAGTAGTTGTTAAATTATAAAAACTATTTTTTGACTAGTAACATTGCTTTTTCAGTATTAATGTTACTAGTCTTATCTTATCTTGTTAATTCATTCTTAATCAATATTTTAGGACTCAAATATATTTTTTGATCCACGTAAGTCTTAGCCATCGTCATCATGAACAGACGATGGATGACGTAATAGCGGTGTCACCTCAACGTTCATATAAGGATATAGTGGTAGGGACATCAGTATGTCATGTAGTTCTTCATTACTGTCTACATCGAATATACTAAAGTTAGAATACTGGCCTGCTACCCGCCAAATATGACGCCACTTGCCTTGCTCTTGCAGTTTTAAGGACAGTGCTTTTTCTGTGGCTTTGAGCTCACTGACTTTATCAGCATTCATATCTATCGGTAATAAAACATCCATTCGCACGTGGTATAACATTGTTTCTTCCTCGTTGTTTATTATCTTATAAAAAGAACATATATTTATAGATTATAGCCTCGCTAACATATTGATATAACTATTAAAGTGTCTCAGCTTGGGAGTCAGTATCATATTTTCTTGACGGCGAAGCTTTTGGTAGGCTTAGGTCAGTATGTTCTGCATAGTAATAAACCCTCTCTTTATCAACTTCTATTCCTAATCCTGCGCCCGTTGGAACTTCTAGACCAAAGTTATTATAGTTAAGAGGACGCGCTAAAATATCTTCAGTCAATAGCAATGGCCCGAACAATTCAGTATCAAAACTTAAACTTGGATAAGTCGAAAATACATGAGCTGATGCCGCTGTGCCGATAGGACCTTCTAACATCGTACCACCATACAGCTCTATTCCTGCTAAATGCGCCATTTGTCCAATTAAACAAGCAGCTTTTAATCCACCTGCTTGATTAATTTTTACTGCGAAGACATCAGCACAGTGTGCAGCTGCTAAATGAAATGCGTTTTGTGGGTCTTGAACGATTTCATCAGCCATGATCGCCACATTGAAATGCTCTTTTAAGCGTTTTAGCCCGGTTGGATTGCGCATTGAAATAGGTTGTTCTATTAAGTCAACACCGCCGGCTTGTAATAGGCTGATACCTTTCATAGCCTCAAGCTCTGTCCATGCCTGATTAACATCGACGGTAATGCGATAATTGGTTAGCGCTCGTTTGATAGTTAACACATGATCGATATCATTTTGTATTGGATCACTACCAATTTTCAGCTTAAAGACACGATGGCGTTTTTGTTCTATCATTTGCTTGGCTTCAGCGATGTCAGTATCGGTATCCCCGCTAGCAAGTGTCCATGCTACCTCAATATGATCGCGTACACGGCCACCTAATAGCTCGCTAATCGGGATTCCGAGACGCTTACCCTCAATATCAAGAAGAGCGGTTTCAATCGCACATTTGGCAAAGCGATTACCGTTAATATGTTTGTTCAGAAGCTGCATTGCTCTAGCAGTTGAGGAAGGGTGTTCTTTTAGTAACAGAGGGGTAAAATAGGTATCAATATTTGTTTTTATGCTATGAGGACTTTCCTCTGCGTAGCTTAGTCCACCTATCGTGGTTGCTTCGCCCCAGCCTTCATAACCATCTTCGGTTTGAATATGCACTAATACTAGCACCTGCTCGTTCATGACCGTACATGCCAATTTGTGTGTTCGAATAGTCGGTATCGGTACTAGGAGCGTATTAATTGAACGAATCATGGCTATCCTTAATTGATCAGTAGTAATTCCTTATCCTTGACAATAACTATAGATACTAAATATAAGTATGTCTAAGACCCATTTAGTCTATTATCGATACCTTTTAGGTATTTATCAGTTCGGTCTTAAGTATGTTATGTTTATGTGGGTATTAACCTCATAAGTAGGCTGTTAATTCCTCTCAATTGCCAAAAGGTACTGCAAAAGAAGGTTGATAGGTTGTAAGTACAACTATAGTTGCTAAGCATACGAAAAGGTATCATGTTCATAGAACGCAAAAAGCTTTAAGTAGCAAATAAAGATCTATTGTACATATGTTTCTACGTATATTAAGATACTAAAAAAACAGCTATTAGCTCATTCAAGGAAGATAAAGCAAATGGAACTTAGGCATTTACGCTACTTTGTAGCGGTAGCAGAGGAAAAAAGCTTTAACAAGGCTGCTAAACGCTTATATATTTCACAACCTCCACTGAGTCGACAAATAAAACAATTGGAAGATGAAATAGGGGTAACCTTAATTGATAGGGAACATCGACCTCTAAAGCTCACTGAAGCTGGTGATTTCTTCTATGAACATGCCATTCAAATACTAGCAAAGTCTGATAAATTACGTGCTATGACGGTGCGAAAAGGTAGTTTTGATAGCTCGATATCTATAGGCTTTGTACCCTCCATATTATACGGTTTATTACCAAAAATTATTTCGTGCTTTCGAGAGGTATATCCAAATATAGAAATTAAGCTACAGGAGCTTAATTCATGGCAGCAAACTCAGGCACTTACAGATGGTAAAATAGATGTTGGTTTTGGTAGATTGTTATTTGAAGATGCTTCTATTAGGCGGATATTGCTGAGAGAAGAAAGTTTGGTAGTCGCTATACCAAAAAACCATTATTTGGCACAGGAGGGATTAGCAACCATTAATCTTATGGATTTAGCTAACGAAAATTTATTGCTATATCCCACTGGACCTCGCCCTAGTTTTATTGATTACGTATTAGAACTATTTGAGAGCCGTAACTTAAAGGCTAACTACTTTGCTGAAGTACGCGAGTTACATATAGCGTTAGGTCTAGTAGCTGCTGGTGAAGGATTAACTATTGTGCCTAAAACTTTAGAGCATTTGCGTAGTCAAGAAGTGAATTATATTCCATTTGAAGATGGTTTGTTAACATCACCTATTATTATGAGTGTTAGGCATTTTGATAAGTCCGATCTTTTAAAGACGTTATTAGAAGTTACCTATCAATTTTATGATAAAGAAGGGTTTGATTATAAGCGTGAGTACATATAGATAATTTTTAAAAGATAAATATGAATAGTCTCCGACATAGTTGAGGCAGTTCATGGTGTGTTAATCTAAGATTTAAAATGATGTAATAAGAACATTAATGAATGGCCTAAATAAATTCTAAGGAATAACTATGTCAATATTAACAAAAGAAATTTGGGATCAAAAGCTTTTCAATGGTACATGGCAACCAACTGAATCTACCTATCGTGTGATTGAAGTTGCAACAGGTCAATTGTTAGGTGAAATTGGCTATGCATCTGCCAAGCATGTTGTTGATGCGGCACAACAAGCAAAGGTTGCACAGAAAAATTGGTGGGCTTTGAGCTATCAAGAACGTCAAGCTGTATTTGAAAAAGCGGTTTTACTTTTAACTGAAAATCAAGCAGAAGTGATTGATTGGTTAGTAAAAGAGAGTGGATCGTTACAGCTTAAAGCAAGCTTTGAAGTCAGCATTACGCTTCAAGTACTCAAAAATTGTGTTGGTTTACCTGCTGCTGACCAAGGGACACTATTACCTACTCAGGCAGGTAAGTTGAGCATTGCTAAACGCATACCTTTAGGTGTGGTTGGTGTAATTTCACCATTCAACTTTCCTTTATATCTAGCGTTACGTGCCGTTGCACCTGCATTAGCATTAGGTAATGCTGTCGTACTTAAACCTGATGAGAGAACAGCTGTGTGCAGTGGCTACGTCATTGCACGTCTTTTTGAGTTAGCTGGTTTACCTGAAGGGCTTTTACATGTATTGCCAGGTGGGGCAGAGGTTGGTGAAGCACTGACGTTAGATAAAAATATTGCTAGCATTCAATTCACGGGATCAACAGATGTTGGGCGTATCGTTGGGGCGAATGCTGCTAAAACATTAAAAAAAGTCTCACTAGAACTTGGGGGTAAAAACTCACTAATAATCTTAGGTGATGCTGATATTGAGTTAGCTGCAGAAAATATTGCATGGGGTGCATTTTTACATTCAGGGCAAATTTGTATGACATCAGGGAAAATTCTAATTCATGAAAGTATTTATGATCAAGTAAAACACTGTGTCATCGAAAAAGTTAAAAACTTTGTAGTTGGTAATCCTTGTGAAAGTAACGTTACGATTGGACCACTCATTAATGCTAAGCAAGTCCAACGAGTGGAAAATTTGGTTAACGATGCAGTCACACACGGTGCTAAACTCGAGATTGGTGGGCAGGCCAACGGTGTATTCTTTGAGCCGACTGTGCTTTCGAATGTTACTGCTGATAACCCTATTTTCAGTCAAGAAATTTTTGGTCCAGTTGCTGTTTTAATTCCTTTTAATACAGATGATCAGGCTGTTGAGTTAGCCAATGAAGGAAACTATGGACTATCTGCAGGCATTATTACGTCAAATGTTGGCCGAGGAATGCACATCGGACAACAATTAAATGTTGGTTTATTACATATCAATGATCAAACCGTCAATGATGAAACCGTGAATCCATTTGGTGGATTCGGTGCTTCAGGAAACGGAACACGTATTGGCGGTCCTGCAAATGCAGATGAGTTTACTCAATGGCAATGGATGACCGTTCAAGCACAAGCGCCACATTATCCTTTTTAATAAATTTAACCACTAATTACAGGATGTAATAGTATGAATGAGACCAAAGATATAATAGCAGCAGTAACTGCATGTGAAGGTGCTGATTTTGAATTACAGCCCTTGAGAATACGCTTACCTCAAGATGATGAAGTACTGGTTAAAGTGGTTGCAACGGGAATGTGTCATACCGATTTAATTGTACGTGATCAATATTATCCAGTACCACTTCCAGCCGTACTCGGACATGAAGGATCAGGAGTCATTGAAGCAGTAGGGCCAAATGTCACTGACTTGCAGGTCGGAGATCACGTTGTTCTAACTTATGGTTATTGTGGAAAATGTGCACAATGTAATACTGGAAATCCTGCTTATTGTTCAGAGTTTTTTGGACGAAATTTCAGTGGAGCTGATTCAGAAGGGAATAACGCAATTTGTACACATGATCACCAACCCGTTCATGATCACTTTTTTGCCCAGTCTTCTTTTGCAACCCATGCTTTAAGTCGTGAGAATAATACAGTTAGAGTTACTAAAGATGTTGCGCTCGAATTATTAGGGCCCTTAGGTTGTGGTATTCAAACAGGAGCTGGCGCATGCATAAATGCACTGAAAGTAACTCCAGCAAGTAGCTTTGTGACATGGGGTGCGGGTGCAGTTGGTTTAAGTGCGCTACTTGCAGCAAAATTGTGTGGAGCATCAATTATTATTGCAGTTGACATTATTGAATCTCGTTTAGAGCTTGCCCGACAATTGGGTGCCACACATGTAATTAACAGTAAAACACAAGATCCTGTAGCTGCAATCAAAGAAATTACTGGTGGTGGTACTAATTTTTCTTTGGAATCTACAGGACGTCCTGAAATTTTAAAGTTAGGTGTGGATTCACTTGGGATTTTAGGCAAAATAGCAGTGGTCGGTGCACCAGCACTAGGAACAAATGCTGAGTTTGATGTCAATGACTTGCTACTCGGAGGCAAAACCATTGTTGGGGTTGTCGAAGGAAGTAGTTCACCTAAGAAATTTATTCCTGAATTGGTCACACTATATCAGCAAGGTAAGTTCCCTTTCGACAAACTGGTTAAGTTCTATGAGTTTAAAGATATTAACCAAGCAGCGACAGATAGTCAGGAAGGTATCACTTTAAAACCAATTATTAGAATCGCTTAATGTAAGTATATATAGTTACACTTAGCTATATCCTAAAACCTTAATATTAACAGAGCCATAATATATTTCCATAAAAACCCTAAAAGCATTGAGTATCGATGATTTTAGGGTTTTTTAGTGCTTAAGAAATATTGAGCCCATCCCAAATTCTGTGTAACTACCATTTAGATTAAATGCTTGTTTACACGGTCATCAAAGATTATATAAATGAGCCTGACTATTTATATTATCTTTGACAAAATTAATAACACGTTGCTCAGTAATACCGTTTATTGCGAATATGTCATGGCTTCTCATGCTATGAATATAACTGTATAGTCAAAAAACCAAAAAAGAACTACAATACCTAAATGACATACTCAACTGATTTTCGACAACTTATACTAAGCAAGATTGCAGCAGGGCAAACGGTACGCTGCGTTGCCCAAGACTTTAACATTAGCACTAAAACAGTCCAAGACTGGAAAAAGGGTGTTCCAAAGAAGCCTTACTATCGAAAACCCACCAAGATTGATGATGAGGCATTAAGACAGGACGTTGCTACCTATCCAGATGCTTATCAATATGAAAGAGCACAGCGTTTTAACTGCACAGCAAGAGGCATAGGCAAAGCGCTCAAGCGCATCAACATTACTCAAAAAAAAGACACTCAAACACCCGAAAGCTGATGAGGAAAAACGGCAACAGTTCAACGATTGAGCTATGCTGAAGAAACCGTAGAGGTAAACTTGGTAAACTAACAACTTAATGATGAGTTTACCATGACCAAGAAAATCAGAACCTATAGCACAGAATTTAAAGCAGAAGCCGTTAAGAAGATAGCGGACAACAACGGTAATACTTCAGCTACAGCAAAGCAGCTCGGCATAGCGATGCAAACCTTATCCAACTGGCACAATAAAGCCAATCAAGGCAAGCTTGTCGGCACCAAGCAATATGCTCCTGAGCTTATGGTCATCATAGAAGAGAATAAACGTTTAAAGCGACAGCTTAAAGTTGCCGAGGAGGAGCGCGAGATACTAAAAAAGGCCACGGCGTACTTTGCAAAGCACCGCCAGTGAAGTACGCTTTTATTAAAGGTCACCAGCAGATCTTCAGCATTGCCCGTATGCGCCATGTATTAAGCGTTAAGCCATTAAGCTACTATGTTTGGCTAAGTCGTGATATCAGTGATTAGTAGATTCATCGCAACCAGTGTGAGCTTCTGGTTCGTGTGGCTCATACTGAGACCAAGCAGTGCTATGGCATAGATCGTCTACATGCTCATTTAAGCGAGCAAGGCCATCATATCAGCCAATACATGGTCAGAAATATCAAAGAGGAACATGACATCAAATGCCTTCGCCATAAACGCTTTAAAGTTACTACTGACTCCGATCACAACAAGCTGGTTTATCCAAACGTACTTAATCAAAATTTTGATACCAGTCGCTCTAACCTTGCGAAGCAGTGCTTCTCAGGGTCAGTGGCATCACCTATATTTGGACGAATGAGAGCTGGTTGTACTTAGCAGGTGTTAAAGACTTGTACATTAAAGAGCTTGTCGGCTACGCCATCAATAAGTGCATGACGGCTGATTTAGTTTGCAAAGCACTCAATATGGCGATTAAGAACAAAAGACCAAGCATAGGGCTGATTGTTCATTCTGACAGAGGTAGTCAGTACTGTAGTCATGCGTACCATAAGATCACCACACAGCATAAGTTTAAGGGCTCAATGAGTGGCAAAGGTAATTGTTACGACAATGCTCCAATAGAGAGCTTCTCGGGTGAGGAGCACTGCTCCGCAAGGAAGAATGAGTTGGTGTACTACCAGGACTATAAAACAAGATTTTCAGCCATCAGTGACATTATTGGATACATTAAGCTATATTACAATCAGACTAGGATTCAAAAGGGTTTGGGATACAGATCGCCAAGACATGTGTGGCTTGACTTTTACCGTCAGGCTGCGTAACTAAAATCTCCCAAGTTTGTTTGTACGGATTCGACGGCAGGGGTCAGGTTAGTCATTGCTTATTCTCCTGTTGTTGGATTATAAGCAGTTACACAGTTTTTAGGAAAGTCTCGTTTGAATTATCAGCTTGAGAAAATTTAGATGATTGTCTTATGCAAAAATTTTTAAATTAGGGTCTGTTGAACATTGGGAATAAAATGATGGCAAAAAAATAGCGAAGCAGTAACCTTTGAGTTCTCACACAACAAAGATACCGTTCGCTATGCCTCGCACTATGCTCAAAGATGAACATTGGACAAGACTAAGACCTATATTACTAGAACTTAATATCTATGACAAAGGAAATCTTAGGAATACGGTTGAAGGCGTGCTGTACCGGATGCGTGTTGGCTGTCCTTGGCGTGATTTGCCCGCTTACTTTGGCAAGCCTAATACGGTCTACAAAGCTTATCAGCGTTGGTTTCGCAGCAATAAGTTAATTCAACTGTTTGCTTTGCTAATCAAAGATTCAGACCTTGAGTGGGTGTTTATAGATGGGACTCATATCAAAGCGCATCAGCACAGTAGTGGTGGCAATGAAGCGGATCAGGCCATCAGTAAAAGCGTGACAGGTTGTGCTACCAAGATTCACTTAGCGGTGGATACTCATGGTAATCCCATCACCTTTATTCTATCAGATGGCACGACTCATGACGTTAAGGTAGCACCAGACTTAATTGATAAGATAGATTTAAGCGATACAGACATTCTATGTGCCGATAAAGGCTATGATTCTAAAACGCTACGAGAATACATTAAGCAAGCAGGGAGCTTCAATAACATCCCTCGAAAACGAAACACTAAGTCCACTAATAACCATATGGACTGGCACTTATACAAAACCAGACACTTAGTGGAAAACGCTTTCGCTAAGCTAAAACAGTATAGGGCGGTTGCCACCAGATTTGATAAGCTAAAGCAGAGTTACGAGAATACAGTCGCTCTCGCTTGCGCTTATATCTGGCTGAAATTATGAATGTTCAACAGACCCTAACAAATAAATTATATTTTTATCACTTCATTTGTTAATCTAAGCTTATAAAAAACTTAGATGATCAAGCATCTAAGTTTCTACCAATTTGCAATCGGCTATGCCTTACAGGAAGCACTAGCCGCTTTGGCTTTCTCATAAACAGCATCACCGTCTAACCCCAAAGCATTAACGTCATTGACGTAGTTTTGTGAACCCTTTAGCAAAGGTCCTTTCCATGCTGGATCGTTTAGAGGATCAGGGATGTCTATCATAATATCTCCTTTAGCACGTGATGCTTCCATAAATCGTGCGTCTTCTTTATCGAACATTTCTCCTGCAATGTCAGCCATCACTTTACCTGAATTGTCGTCAATTATCTTTTTTAGATCATCAGGCAAGCCTTCATACCTGTCTTTGTTCATCGTTACTAGTATTCCTGTACTATAAAAAGGAATATTCGTATGTGCGTTGGTTATTTCTGTTAATTTAAAATCACCAGTAGGACTCCAAGGCATGCTTAAACCATCTATAACACCACGTTGCAAAGAGGTATAAAGATCGTTAGCAGGTAAGCCTACAGAGGAACCACCAGCAGCTTCAATAATATCACCAGCAACTGCCGAAGGCTTACGAATCCGCATACCTTTCATATCTTCTGGAGTACGAATGGGTTTATCAACGGTATGCAATACGCCAGGACCTGCACCCATCATGAATAGTAAATGAGTATCTTCATATTCACTAGAGATATCACCATCATCATAAAGCTTTTGTAGCATACAACTCATCTGACCCGCTGAGTTAGATAAGCCTGGCAACTCGGCAATCTGAGACAATGGAAAACGACCAGCTGTGTAACCTTGAAGTTGTGATCCGATATCGATGGTTCCCTTAGCAGCAGCGTCATAGGTAACATCAGGTTTACTCAACGTTGCAGATGGAAATATTTGAACTTCCAATCGGCCATTTGATTCGGTTTCAAGTTTTTTTACCCAAGGTTCAAAAACATCAGTTTGCATCGCAGAAGTTGCAGGCCAAAAGTGTGAAAACCGTAGAGTAGTCACTTCTTGCTCTGAAGTAACAGAGCCCTCGTTTTCAGATTTATTAGAACAACCTGACATGCCAGATGCTACTGCTATACACAAAGACATTACACCAACTTTAGCTTGAATAGACATTTTTATCTCTTCCTTGTAGATAAATTAAAAGTAATGTTTACTGACAATATGGTGCACATAAACCTTATTAATATAGTTTTACACTCATCAAGTCAGTGATTTTAACCAGTTATTAGCAGCTGTTTATAAGGTGAAAAACTCTTAAGCAAAACAGCAGAAATTATTATTTTATTTTAAGCGTCCATATCTTAAGAAATAATAATTAGTTGCCTAGACTATAATGGCTAAATAGAAAGTTGTCTAAGACCTATTTTAAGTGTTGTTGATACTTTTTAGGTATATAACAGTAAGGGTTTCAATAATTAATTCATAAAATTTTGGAAGCAATAGATAATCCATAGGGCTTAGGTAAAATAATCATACCTGAACATAATATTCTTGCATAATAGTTATGGAGCGGGTAAAGCTAATACTACAACGATTGGAAGAGAAAATAGGCGTTACTAATTAGTGATCTAAATCAACCAGCATAATGACTAGCAGTATCAATGATTATCATTGATACATTGGAACAAATTTCAGCAGTTTTAAAGTATCATAACGCAGGCGTGCATATCGTTCGTGCCAGCTATAATAAAGCTTATACCACTAATTCGCAAAAAGAAGAATTGCTGGTTATCACTAACGGGATTACAGGTGGCTTTATTCCTGCTGATATTAGATATTCAGATGAAACTATGTTGATTATGGACGGTGGCGAGCCCATTTATATTGGTGACGTTGTAGTTGGAAGTATTGAAGTGGGCGGTGCGCATAGTAGTCAAGATGTTCGCATCGCTAAAGCAAGTCTAGAAACTTTAAATTAGAGCAAGTTATACCTTTAGAATCATTGTACGTTCGATATGTAAGAAACTTTATTATGGCATTAGAATTGCTTTATATTCTCTTCAGCATTCGAATTACCCGCTGAGGGAATAAAAACAGCTAAGGGAGTGATCCACTTTAATATTATTTTTGTGATTTACTCCTCTAAATTATTAGCTAAGATTTACAAGCAGCACTGGCTTCTTGAGCTTTTTGATAAACCGTCTGTGCATCTAAACCAAGAGCTTCTATGTCTTTTAGATACTTTTGAGTACCCGCTTCTAATGGACCTCTCCACTGTGGATCATTCAATGGATCAGGAATATCTATCATTGTATCGCCTTTAGCCTGAGCTTCAGCCATAAACTTGTCATCTTCTGCATCAAAAACTTTACCAGCTATAGCACCCATCATTTTACCAGAGTTGTCATCGATAACCTTTTTTAGATCAGTAGGCAAGCTTTCGTATTTATCTTTATTCATCGTAACCATAATGGCAGAGCTATAAAAAGGAATATTAGTGTGAGTATTGGTAAGTTCAATCAATCTAAAAGACCCCACAGCATCCCATGGCAAACTTAAACCATCTAGTACGCCACGTTGTAGAGAGGTATAAATATCTGTGGCAGGTAAACCAACTGGAGTTCCACCTGCTGCCTCAATAATGTCTCCAGCGATAGCCGAAGGACGGCGCATACGTAAGCCCTTTAAGTCATCCGGCGTGCGAATAGCTCTATCAATAGTATGCATCCCTCCAGGACCCGTACCCATCATAAATAGTAGGTGAGTGTCTTCGTACTCGCTTGATATCACTCCATCATCGTATAGGGTTTGTAGCATACAGTTCATTTGCGTTGCCGAGTTGGAGAGGCCTGGTAATTCTGTGACTTGGGTCAATGGAAAACGACCGTTAGTGTATCCTTGAAGTTGAGAGCCTATATCAACTATTCCTTTAGCAGTAGCATCGTAGGTGGCATCAGGTTTACTAAGTGTCGCTGAAGGATAGATCTCGACCTTCAGTCTGCCGCCTGATTCTTCCTCAACCTTTCTTGCCCAAGGTTCAAAAATCTCAGTGTGGGTCGCTGCAGTAGCCGGCCAAAAATGTGCAAAACGTAAGGTAGTAGTTTCATCAGCGCCTTCAGAGGTGGCATCGTTTGATTGTGAACAACCAGTAAAACCTATGATGGCAGCTAAGGCTAAACTGATTGGTAGTAGTTTTAACTTTCGCATCATAAAATCCTTTTTTGATGATTTGTTCTAAATAAGAACTATTGTTCGTATAAAGAATTAAAGTAACTTTTTTTTAGTTTACTGTCAATTGAATTATTTGCTTATTTACATAGTTCAAATGCTGTAGTTACCTGTTCAATCTTTTTTAATAGTATTTGACATTGCCTATCTACAGCACTGCAATAGGTCAATGGCGATAAAAGTGTCTCAAGCTCATTATCATGGTTATAATCAATGGATTGTTCTGCTAGTAAAGCCAAAAAAGTCGTTACAAAGCCTTTATGATCGTCATGTGCTTGTTGACTAGCCTGCGTTATTAAAGGGTAAATATGATCTTGATGGCTACTGTAATAGTTTTCTAGTTTTTTGATCAGATAAGCATCGCTATTGAGATCCAAATTGGCCGCCATACGTTCAGGATTGACTTGTAATCCTTGTATTAAGGTTTTTAGGTAGGCAGCACTTCCAGTAATCAAAGCCATGCCTTCGCTCAATGGCACCCAACTGGCATGCCACTGTCCTAATGCACGCTCGAAAGGTTGAGCAGTGGTGTTACTAATCACACTCAGATGCCCATGCATCCTCAAAGTAGCGGCTTTGATCAAAGCGCACAACACTGGATTGCGTTTGTGCGGCATCGACGATGAGCCACCCATCCCTTCTATGGCAGGTTCAGCCACTTCACCCAGCTCAGACTGACACATCAAAGCAATATCCTCGACGATATTTTCCATCGCGCCAGCACAGGCATCTAACGTAGAAGCTATAGCATGAATCGGTTGTCTATTGGTATGCCAAGGGAGTAGTGGCACGGATAAATCAAGTAATTTTGCGACTTGCTCAGGTAAGTTGTAATGCTCATTCTGCTCATCACTAATCCCAACAGGGCCACCCCACTGCAGATAAAACCCAGAATGCTCTAATTGCAGTAGATTTGGTATGATAATGATTAGTGATGCTGCCCACTGTGAGACCTTTACACCAAACGTGATCGGTAAAGCTTGCTGCATTAATGTCCTGCCTGCCATAGGTGTTGCACGATGATTTTCAATCAATAGGCTACAAGCTTGCAGTATCTCAATTAAATCCTGGTTGAGGCGTTTGAGCGCGGGCTTGAGAATCATCATCATCGCCGTATCAATGACATCTTGACTAGTGAGCGTCTGATGAAAGTAGGGTTTTAGCTCTGGTGATAACAAGGTTTTAGCTTGCGCCACAAAGGGTATAGCTGCGTTACCTCCCAAATAAGTTTGTGCCCCGATTGCTTCAATATCAAATAAATCTAAGGTTAATGTCTCCTTGAAGCGCTTAAAAACACCCTCAGGTATAAGATGATTATTTTCTCTTACGGCTATAATAGCCAGCTCGAAATCCAACATGGCTCGAATGAATAGACGATCAGATAAATCCTCTGCAATATCAGGATGTACAAAAGGCTGATTGATTAATCGATTGATTTTCATTTAGAATCCTCAGTCTTAGTAAGTACTAATAAGTAATTATATGAAACAAGATAAAAAAATATCTACTGATAGTCCAGACTTTGTCGCCTCTCTTGCAGGAGGTCTTAGCGTTTTGCTGACTTTTGATAAGAATCACTCCACAATGACCTTGAGTGAAGTGGCCGAACGCACCAACATGGATAGAGCAAAAGCTCGACGTTATCTATTAACTTTGCACGCTTTAGGTTACGTTCACAAGGACAAACGTCAGTTTAAATTATCACCTAAAACTTTAAGCCTTGGCGCCAGTTATCTAAATAGTGTACATCATCACGATATTATTCAGTTTTATTTAGAAAGTGTAACGGAGCAAACAGGTGAGTCCTGCTCGTTCGCAGTATTGGATGGCGACGAGGTTGTCTATATCGCACGCTCAGCGGCTCAGCATCGTTTGTTATCTATTACCTTAGCGATTGGTACCAGATTGCCAGCCGCTTATACCTCCATGGGTCGAGCCATTTTAGCCAACCTCCCAAAAGAAGAGTATGAGGATTGTCTCACTAAAATTAAATTAAGTTCTCATACTACACACAGTATTACCAATCCTAAAATTTTCAAACAAGTGTTAAATGAAGTGAAAGAAAAACAATACGCAGTAGTGGATCAAGAGTTGGATTCGGGTTTACGCTCATTGGCATTACCAGTCTACAGATCAAACAATGAATTGATTGGCGCGATTAATATTAGCACCAATGCGATGCGTATCTCTCAAGAGGTCTTAATCGAAGAGTTTTTACCCGTACTACAAGATTGTGCTGAAAAAATTAAAACCTATTATATTTAACGGCCAATAGACTTGATGCTGTTTTGGAATGCTATAAATGGATATAGAAGCTGAATCTGAAACTATATGGCGTAAATTACGCAATGACTTTAGTTACTAACACAGTATTTAAATTATGTTTTACCTGTGATGCTAGAGAATATCATATTTTATAAACAACGAATTACTTGCTATAACCAAGAGGTTGCCAATGCTATGTTAGATACAGCGCTGGCAACTTTTTTTATTTGCCATTTTGATTAGGGTCTGTTGAACATTCATAATTTCAGCCAGATATAAGCGCAAGCTAGCACCACCGTATTCTCATAACTTTGCTTAAGTTTATCGTATCTGGTGGCTACTGCTCTGAACCGTTTTAAGTGTGCAAACGCATTTTTAACTAAATGGCGTATCTTATACAAGTCCCAGTCCATATGATGGTTATCAGATTTTGTATTCTTCTTTCTAGGAATATTATCGAAGCTCCCTGCTTGTTTAATGTGTTCTCTTAGCGTGTCAGAGTCGTAGCCTTTATCGGCACATAAAATATCGGTATTGCTTAAATCTATCTCATCAACTAAATCTGGTGCGACTTTAACATCGTGAGTGGTGCCATCCGATAATATAAAGCTAATCGGGTTACCATGAGCATCGACTGCTAGATGGATCTTAGTTGCACGTCCTGCGACACTTTTACTAATGGCTTGGGCGACTTCATTACCACCACTACTATGCTGATGCGCTTTGATATGAGTACCATCTATAAACACCCATTCAAGGTCTGAGTCTTTGATGAGCAAAGCAAACAGTTGAATTAACTTATTGCTGCGAAACCAACGCTGATAGGCTTTGTAGACCGTATTAGGCTTGCCAAAGTAAGCGGGCAAATCACGCCAAGGACAACCAACACGCATCCGGTACAGCACGCCTTCAACCGTTTGTCTAAGATTTCCTTTGTCATAGATGTTAAGTTCTAGTAATATAGGTCTTAGTCTTGTCCAGTGTTCATCTTTGAGCATTGTACGAGGCATAGCAAACGAAATCTTTTTTGTGTGAGAACTTAAAGATTACCCGTTTGCTATTTTTTTTGCCATCATTTTATCCCCAATGTTCAACAGACCCTAGATAGTATCATCGAAATTAGGCTTTAACGCCTTGTCTAGCTGTATGATCTGGCCAGTATCTTTGCAAAAGAATAGGAGAGAAATCATTGACAGAAGAATCGAAAAGGTATATTTTAATTCACTATACGAACACTAATTCTATTATAGAACAAAAAGTACCGAGTTACTAAAGCTACCAGGAGAGAAACACGATGACAATCTTTAATTGTCATCAAAAAAGATCAGCATCAGACCACTACAATGGCTCTTCAGCTGAAATTTGTCTTGATTATTTATTTTCACAAATCATCAAGACTGTATTTTAAGATATGTCTGACTTTTACTGGAATTATTTTAATCATCAAAAAAAGGATTTATGATGAAGAAAACTCTCCTACCTAGTATGGCATTGGCAGCTTTAATTGGCGTTACTGGCTGTTCAAAATCCAACAATACCGCCACTGGTGATAATGCCGCAGTGGGATCTGAAGAAACCACAATCTTACGTTTTTCCCATTTTTGGCCAGCTACCGCTGCATTACATACTGATGTTTTTGAGCCTTGGGCAAAAAAAATTGAAGAAGAATCAAAAGGTATGCTTAAAGTTGAAATCTATCCTTCAGCGACCCTCAGTACAGCAGATAGTACATATGATTCAACGGCTAAAGGTACTGTTGATATAGGCGCCCAAGTTCAGGGCTACGTTAGCGGCCGATTTCCACTGACTGAAATTACACAACTGCCAGGCCTTTCAAGCTCAGCAGGCCAATTAAGTTGCATGCTACAAACCTTATATGATGATGGGGTTATATCCAGTGAGTATGAAGACACGCATCCTCTATTTATGATGGCTTCAGGTCCTGGTGCTTTTCACACTATTGATAAACCTATTCGCACACCTGAAGACTTAAAAGGCATGCGCATTCGTCGCCCGTCGGAGATAGCAGGTAATATTATTGAAGCGGCAGGTGGAACGCCCGTGGGCTTACCTGCGACTGATCTTTATACATCTCTTCAACGTGGTGTTATAGATGGGGTAAGCACTCCTTGGGATGCTGCAGGTTCGTTTAGAATAACTGAGCTGGTAAATACGCATACGACTATGCCTTTATATAGTTCTGCCTTATTAGTGACCATGAATAAAGATAAGTATGAAAGTTTGCCTGACGATCTCAAAAAAGTTATCGATGATAATTCAGGTGCTCAAATGGCTAGCACTGCCGGTGCTACCTTTGATAGCGAGGATGCCAAGTTTATAGCCGAGGCAAAAGCTAAAGGAGATACTATGATAAATATCTCTGATCCATTAAATGACCCTGCATGGCAAGGTATACTTGAAACAGAGATTCAAAAATATCTAAATAGCGTTGAAGCAATGGAATTAGATTCGCAAACTGTTTATCAAAAAGCTAAAGAGGCCAGTGCATCTTGTAAGTCTTAATTCAAACCAAATCAAATACAATTTTAATTATCTACAGGGAAGAGATAAAAATGTCTAAAAAATTTAAGATTGGGGCTATGTCTTTATTTATAGCAATAGCGTTGGGTGTTTCAGGTTGTTCTAGTCAGTCTGATCAGAGTGCTGGCAACGATATTACAACTCTAAGATTTTCACATTTTTGGCCAGCTACTTCTGCTACCCATAAAGATATTTTTGAACCTTGGGCAAGAAAGGTTGAAGAAGAGTCAGATGGTAGGCTTAAGGTTGAGATTTACCCTTCAGCGACTCTCAGTTCAGCTGATAGTACATATGAATCAGCTGCCAACGGAACTATCGATATAGGCTCACAAGTTCAAGGTTATTCAAACGGCCGTTTTCCACTGACCCAAATCGCAGAACTCCCAGGTCTCTCTAATTCAGCAACGCAAATGAATTGTATGTTACAGACTTTGTATGATGATGGGGTTATATCAAGCGAATATGAAGATACGCATTTATTATTTATGATGGGGACTGGTCCTGGAGGAATCCATACTATTGATAATCCTATTCGCAAACCAGAAGACCTAAAAGGCTTGCGCATGCGTCGTCCTTCGGCTATCGCTGGTGATATTATTGAATCTGCAGGTGGAACGCCTGTCGGTTTACCTGTCACTGATCTTTATACCTCTCTTCAACGTGGCGTTTTAGATGGCTTAAGTCTTCCATGGGATGCTGTAGGTGCATTTAAACTCAATGAACTTGTAAATACACACACAAATATGCCTTTTTATAGTTCTGCTATCTTGGTTACTATGAACAAAGATAAGTATGAGAGTCTACCTGACGACCTTAAAAAAGTCATCGACGACAACTCTGGTAAAGAGATGGCTGCTGTTGCGGGTAAAGTTTTTGATGGAGAGGATGACAAGTTTATGGCTGAGGCAAAAGCTAAAGGTGACATTATGATAGACATTCCTGATCCATTGAGCGACCCTGCATGGAAAGGTCCATTGGAAGCAGGAACTAAAAAATACTTAAAAGATGTTGAAGATCTTGGATTAGATGCACAAACTGTTTATCAAAAAGCTAAAGAAGCTAGTACTGTATGTGAGTCCTAAGTTGTAAAATTTAAAACTGATTCTACACCAATAGATATAATGTACGGTTAATTTTTAATAAATTTTAAAGGATTAAAATTATGAGAAATATTACGCATCCAACGGGACTCTTTAATAATAGTGCTAGAGACTATAAGCATATTACGGCTGTTCCTCTAGCATCGTCTATGGGAGCAGAAATACAAGGTGTGGATTTAAGCAATGTCAATGATGACGCTATGGCTGAGATTCAAAATGCACTGTATAGACACAAGCTTATCTTTTTTAGAGACCAAGACATATCTTTTACGGACCACGAAAACTTAACCCTTAAGTTTGGTGAGTTTGGAACTGATGCTTACACCAAAGGTGTAGTTGGCCACGAAAACATTCAACCAGTCATTAAAGAAGCCACTGCTCAAACAAAAATGGTATTTGGCAGCGGTTGGCACACAGATTCAGCATTTTTAGAGTGTCCTCCTTCAGTGGCTATCAACTACGGAGTAGACATGCCTCCGTATGGCGGAGATACGTTGTTTGCAAACTCTGTTCTAGCGTATAACAGTTTAAGCCCCGCAATGAAAAAGATGATAGATCCGCTCAAAGTATGGATGAGTGCTAAGCATGTTGTGGCCTCTATGCAAGCCGAAAGAAAATCAAAAAAAGCGAGTGAATTGGGAAGTCTTGAACTTGATGTAGATACCCAAAAGATGGTTGAAGGCACGTATCACCCATTGGTAAGAACCCATCCTGTTTCGGGTGAGAAATCTCTATATGTTGATAAAACGTATGCCTGTGGTATAGAAGGCATGACAGAGGAAGAATCACGACCGTTACTTGACTTTTTATCGAGCTTTGCTACCCAAGAATCTTTTGTATGTAGGTTGAAGTGGTATAACAATACCTTGATCATGTGGGATAACCGGATCTGCCTACATCAAGCTTTTAATGATTATGACGGCTACAGAAGAGAAATGTATCGTGCAGTGGTAATGGGCGAGAAACCAGAATAAAAGGATAATACCATGGAAGATATTTTTGCATCTACAGTGACCCCTCCTGGGTATAGTGATGTTGAATGGAAAGCCAGAGTAGACTTGGCACTCTGTTATAGAATGGTTGATTATTATGGTTGGACCACCCAAGTTTACAATCATATTTCATATAAAATACCGGGAACTGAACATTTATTAATTAATGCTTTTGGACTTTTATATAGTGAAATCAAACCATCAAATTTAGTAAAAATTGATTTTGATGGCAATAAGGTTGATAACTCGTCATATCCTATCAATAAAGCGGGTAATGTTATTCACACGGCACTTCACAAAGGCCGGCCAGATATACACTGTGTCATGCATACTCACAATATTGATGTGCAAGCGGTGAGTTCTTTAAAATGTGGTTTTATGCCCTTGTTTCAAGAAGCATTTATGTTCTATGACAGAATTGGATATCATGATTTTGAAGGAATTGTTTTAGATACCAGTGAACAAAAAAGACTAGTAGCTTCAATAGGACCGACGAATCATACTTTGATGCTTAAAAATCATGGAGTGATAACCACTGGTCCTGATGTTGCTTCGGCATTCATGAGAATGTACCAAATGATTCAAGGCTGTGCCGTACAGCTTAAGACCATGGCTTCAGGTGGCGAGTTAAATGAAATCAGTGAAGAGGCGATGGCATTAACCAGAGAGCAGTTTGAAGGTGGAGATGCTCAAGCAGGTGCCCAAGTTAGACTTCCTGAATGGCCAGCTTACTACCGATTGATGAACAGACTCGATCCAAACTGGGATAAGTAAGGTAGAAGGGCGTATATTTTTAAAGTAAGCACGCTTACTTTTTGACGTAGTGACGTTAATGAAAAAAAGACCCAGACTTGGGTCTTTTTTTATCGTATTTTGACCGTAAAAGTATTACAGGTTATCGGTGATAGTTATATTGTAACTATTTTTTAAGCAGTCACCATATTTTAAATCTATCCAAAACAGCTTTAAGGTAATAAAAAGGAATAATAGATTGACAGAGGAATAGAAAAGGTATAATTTAATTCACTATACGAACAATAATTCTAATGTAGAACAAATTAAGTAGTTATCTATTATTCAAGTGATACCAGCTAAATTATACTAATCAATCAAACCATAATAATAGAGCCACTAGGAGAGAAACATGACAGCAGTCTATATTTGTCATCCAAAACGTTCAGCGGTAGGCCGCTATGGTGGCTCTCTAGCTGACATTCGTCCTGATGATTTGTTAGCACAAGTCATCAAAGCAGTATTGGACGATGCCCCCGACTTCGATCATAGTGCGATTGAAGATGTTTTCATGGGATGCGCCAACCAAAGTGGTGAAGACAATCGCAACGTGGCGCGCATGAGCAGCTTATTATCTGGTTTAACAGAAAAGGTACCAGCAACCACTATTAACCGCTTGTGTGGCTCTGGTTTGGATTCAGTGGGAACAGCGTTTCGTGCCATCGCTAGTGGTGAAATGGAATTAGCCCTTGCGGGTGGGGTTGAGTCTATGACTCGGGCACCATTGGTCGTCGGTAAGCCAGAAAATGCTTACGACCGCAGTCAAACCCTACAAGACACCACCATGGGCTGGCGCTTTGTTAATAAAAAACTTGATGCCATGTATGGTACAGAAGCAATGCCACGCACGGCTGAGAATATAGCGAAACAATTTGATATCTCTCGCGAAGATCAAGACGCTTTTGCCTTATGGTCACAACAGAAAGCCGCACAAGCACAAAATGACGGTCGTTTAGCGGCTGAGATTACACCTATCAGAATCGAGAGGCGTAAAAAAGAACCATTAATTGTCAACACAGATGAACATCTACGTCCAGACGTCGATATGGCTGCTTTGACAAAACTACGCCCGTTATTTGAAAATGGCAGTGTGACGGCTGGTAATGCTTCTGGTATTAATGATGGCGCAGCAGCGATGTTAATTGCGAGTGCCGCAGCGGTAGAGAAGTATGGCTTAACCCCTATGGTCAAAATTGAGGGCATGGCCACGGCTGGCGTGCTACCAACGATTATGGGTATTGGTCCGGTACCAGCAACGCAGAAATTATTAAAGCGTCTCAACCTCAGTTTAGATGATATTGATATTATTGAACTTAATGAAGCTTTTGCGGCACAAGCATTGGCTTGCTCACGAGAGTTGGGGCTGGATGATCGTGATCCCCGCATTAACCCTAAAGGTGGCGCCATTGCGTTAGGTCATCCACTTGGCGCCTCTGGGACGCGTATTTTAATTTCTGCGATTCATGAATTACAACGTACTAAAAAAGATCGTGCACTCTGCACTATGTGTATTGGCGTTGGGCAGGGAATTGCCTTGGTAGTTTCACGAGTAGGAGAATAACAATGACATTTTTAGCAACAGACGCCCATCTCATGGCGTACCAAGATAGCGGCGAGACCTATTTACCAGCTCTATTCATGGCGCATCCATTAGGGATGAGTCGTGACGTTTGGGATGAGGTCTGTGATCAATTACACGGACACTATCGTTGTATTCGCTGGGATTTACCGGGACATGGTAGCAGTGGAGTGGCACAACAAGGGGTGTCAGCAGACATACTCGCTCGTGATGTGCTCGATTTGGCGGATGCTTTAGATATTGAAGTCTTTAACTTTATCGGTACCTCAATTGGTGGCGTTATTGGACAGAGCTTGTGTCAGATAGCACCAGAACGTTTACAACACGTTTGGCTCACCAATACGGGTGCTGTCATTGGTACTAAGGAAGGATGGGCAGAGCGCGCTGAGAATATACGTCGTTTGGGCTTGGCTAAAATGGCTGAAACCATTGTACCGCGTTGGTTTTCGCCAGATTATGTCAAGCAGTATCCTGGAGTATTACAAGGCTGGAAAATACAATTAGGGCGAAGTGATGATGAAAGCTACGCTAAACTCTGCGAAGCCTTAGCACAAGTCGATAATCGTGAAAAATTATCGGGTTATGCTAATAGTATTGCTTTACTGGCTGGCTCAGAAGACGTGTCTACACCACTAGCAGCGTTAGAGGGTTTGAAAACCGCTTTTTTGGATGCACAGTTAACCGTATTTGAAGGTTCGGGGCACGTGCCATCAATTGAAATGCCCAGTCAATTGGTCGATTACCTTCAAACTAATGCAGCCCGCACAACTGTTGGTGAAGCAGGTATTACTTACGAGCAAGGACTAATGCAACGTAAGCGTATTCTTGGTGAAGCGCATGTTGAACAAGCGACTAAAAATGCCACCACATTAGACAACCCCTTCCAACAGTTTATTACGCGTAATGCTTGGGGAGAGTTGTGGGGAGACAATAGTTTAACGCTGCAGCAACGAAGTATGATTACGACAGCCATACTAGCGGCACTTGGACGCGATGGCGAGTTAGAACTGCATTTGCGTACAGCGCATCAATTGGGCATTGAAGAGGTGCAACTGCGTCAAGTCTTGATGCATGTAGCGATTTATGCTGGCGTGCCAGTAGCCAATCACGCATTTTCTTTAGCCAAAGAAAATGGATGGGGCCATTCAATTATTTAATATTGAATGCATAAGGTATAAGTTATCGACAAAGTTCGCTTTATAACAATGGAGAGCAATGTAATGAGCCATAAATATCCTACTTTTCTTCCGCGTGATCGGGTATGGCAACCGGCGCAATATACACCTAGTTATAAAACATCGGTTGCGCGTTCACCGCATCAAGCATTGGTCAGCATTCAAAGAGCCAGCGTTTCAGAGCGTAGTGGCCCAACCTTTAATGGCCTAGAGATGGGTCAATACGACAATGATTTATTAATGAATTTTCGTACTGAAGGCTCTCAAGCAGGTATACCCATTGGAGAGCGCATTATTATGCACGGTCGTGTCATCGATCAATTTGGTAAACCAGTCCCCAATACTCTGGTTGAGATGTGGCAAGCCAATGCTGGTGGCCGTTATCGTCATAAAAAAGACAGCTATCTTGCTCCCTTAGACCCTAATTTTGGTGGTGTCGGTCGTTTTATTACTGATGCTGAAGGCCGCTATCATTTTCGCACGGTACGTCCAGGCCCTTATCCGTGGCCAAATGGCGTAAATACTTGGCGTCCGGCTCACATCCACGTGTCAGTTATGGGCCCTTCTATTTCAACACGTTTGATCACTCAAATGTATTTTGAAGGTGATCCGCTCATTCCACAGTGTCCGATTGTACAAGTTTTAAAAGATCCTGAAGCGGTAGAGACCATGATTGCACGCTTAGATATGTCTATGAGTAAACCAATGGATTGTCTAGCGTATCGTTTCGATATTGTCGTTCGAGGCGCATTGCAAACCTATTTTGAGGAGTAAGCCATGTATAGTCAATACAAATTACAAGATGAAACCGGTTTATTGCGTGAAACTGCATCCCAAACAGCAGGGCCTTATGTTCATATCGGCTTAGCGTTAGAGATTGCTGGCTTTGCGGCAAGATCAGATGAAATCTGGCAAGACTTAGCGAAAGATGATGCCGAAGGTGAGCACATTGAATTGGTAGGTTATGTATATGATGGTAACGGCGAGGCAGTACATGATGCCTTGATTGAGATGTGGCAAGCAGATAGTGGAGGCAACTATGTTAGCGATTTTGATAATAAAAGGCCCTTCAGTTGTTTCGGGCGCAGTGCTTGTGCGCTAGATGGTGAGTTTCATTTTAATACGGTCAAACCTGGGCAAGTTGCCTTCGACGGTAAAAAGGGAACATTGATGGCACCTCACGTCAACATCGCTATTTTTGCGCGTGGCATCAATCTACATCTACAAACCAGAGCGTACTTCGATGACGAACCAACAGCCAATGCTAACTGTCTAATCTTAAACAGTGTTCCATCGTCAGAGCGCCGTCAAACATTGATAGCCAAAAAAGAACCGAGCGATAGCAAACCTCGTTATCGTTTTGACGTCTACCTACAAGGTGATGGCGAAACTGTCTTTTTTGACTTCTAGAGATGTGTTTGTTAGCAACAGTTAGTACCTTTTACCAGCAACCATAATTTATTAAACAATGAGAGGGATTTCATGAATTATAAAACTCAAGTCGCCATTATTGGTGCAGGACCGTCAGGTTTATTGCTAGGTCAATTACTTACCAAGGCTGGAATCGAAAATATTATTTTAGAGCGGCAAACTTCAGAGTATGTATTGGGCCGTATCCGTGCAGGCGTGTTGGAACAAGGGACAACAGATTTGATCCGTGAGTCAGGTGCTGGCGCACGTATGGATAAAGAAGGGTTAATCCATACTCATACCGATTTTAGTTTCCAAGGTGAGCATCATCAGATAGATGTGCAGAAGTATAGTGGTGGTAAACATGTAACGGTATATGGCCAAACAGAAGTTACTCGTGATCTGATGGAAGAGCGTGAAAAAGTTGGTGGTGTGACTATATATGAAGCGGATAACGTAGAACTGCATGATCTTGAATCGGATAATCCTTATGCAACTTATCAGCTAAATAGTGAATCGTACCGTTTAGATTGTGATTATATCGCTGGTTGTGACGGTTTCCACGGTGTCTCACGCAAATCTATTCCTGCTGATAAACTACAAGAGTTTGAAAAGGTTTATCCGTTTGGCTGGCTAGGTTTAATGAGCGATACCCCGCCAGTTAATGCTGAATTAGTTTATTGTGCGCATGAACGCGGTTTTGCCTTGTGTTCAATGCGTTCAGCAACTAGAAGTCGTTACTACATACAAGTCCCAAATACCGACAAAATTGAGGACTGGACTGAAGAGAAGTTCTGGGACGAGCTAAAGCTCCGCATCCCACCGGAAATGGCGGAGCGCTTGGTTACTGGTCCTGCGTTAGACATGAGTATTGCGCCATTACGCTCTTATGTTTGTGAGACGATGCAATATGGCAAAATGTTTTTAATAGGAGATTCCGCGCATATCGTCCCACCAACGGGTGCTAAAGGATTAAATCTTGCAGCAAGTGATGTAGAAACAGCCTTCCGTTTATTTGTGAAAATTTATGAAGAAGGACGTACTGATCTCATTCCACGCTATCAAGAGGTATGTTTAGCACGTGTTTGGAAGTCGGTGCGTTTTTCATGGTGGATGACGATGCTCTTGCACCGCTTTGAAAGTTCCGAACCTTTCGATTTCCGCGTACAACAAGCTGAGTTTGAGTATTTTATTAACTCAGAAGCGGGGAAGGCGACTATCGCTGAGAACTATGTTGGCCTACCCGTTGAAGCGCTAGAGTAATTGACTTAAGCCTAGTTATTTTAAGTAGTGTATGAGTTTAGAACTACTGGCTTATTAGTCTAAATGACTACTAAGCTAGAATGGGCAACTACTTAATGTGACTAATTATTTCAAATAAAGATGTTTGTAGGGATAACCTTCTTACATAGGATGATTTAATGTTAAATAAAGTTACAAAATCTGCCATTGAGGCCATAAATAACATCAATGATGGCGCAACTATATTGATAGGTGGTTTTGGTTTGGCTGGTCAACCAACAGAATTGATTGATGCACTGATCGAGCATAATGCTAAGGATCTGACGATCGTTAGTAATAATGCGGGCAATGGCGATACCGGCTTGGCTTTGTTATTAAAAGCTGGTTGTGTACGTAAAATTATTTGTTCTTTCCCACGTCAACATGATTCGTATATCTTTGATAAGTTATACCGCGCTGGAAAAGTTGAACTTGAAGTGGTGCCCCAAGGATCTTTAGCAGCACGACTTGAAGCAGCTGGGAGTGGTCTTGGTGCCATTTATACGCCGACTGCATACGGAACCCTGCTTGCTGAAGGCAAAGAAACACGCACCATCGATGGTGTGAACTATGTATTGGAATATCCGATTAAAGGTGATTTTGCGCTTATCAAAGCATTTAGGGGTGATCGCTGGGGTAACTTAACCTACCGTAAAGCTGCACGAAACTTTGGACCGATTATGGCTATGGCTTCTACACACACCATTGCCCAAGTCAGTGAAGTGGTAGCGTTAGGCGCTTTGGATCCTGAATATGTTATTACACCAGGTATTTTTGTCCACGAGGTCGTGTGTATTGGAGCAGAAGCATAATGAATAATTATACACCCTGGTCGGTTGATGAGATTGCCAAGTGGGTTGCTCAAGATATTGAAGAAGGTATGTATGTCAATCTAGGGATTGGTCAGCCAACAAAAGTTGCTGAGTTTTTACCTAAAGATAAAGATATTTTTTTACACAGTGAGAATGGTGTGCTGGGGATGGGACCTGCACCTGATAAAGATAAAGAAGATGGCGATTTAATTAATGCGGGCAAACAGTACATCACTCTGCTCAAAGGCGGAAGTTACTTCCATCATGGTGATTCTTTCACTATGATTCGCGGTGGCCATATTGATTTATGCGTTCTTGGGGCCTTTGAAGTCGCTGAAAATGGAGATATTGCTAACTGGTTTTTAGGTCGACCAAAAGATATTCCAGCAGTGGGTGGTGCAATGGACTTAGCTGTTGGCGCTAAAGAAGTGTATGTGATGATGGATCATGTTAGCAAAAATGGTGACCCTAAAATCGTTGAGACACTTAGTCTACCCATCACTGGTGAAAGATGTGTGGATCGGATTTACACTGATTTGGCTGTGATTGATGTTACTGATCGGGGGTTAGTGGTTCGTGAGATGGTTGCTGGCTTAACCTTTGGTGAGTTGCAAGAAAAAACGGGTGCCAAGCTAATCCAATAACGATTTAGAAAACGATCCAAAATTTACAAAATATATAAACATCAAGAAAGGATTCTAAGATGAAAAAAAACCTATCTTTTATAGCAGTGCAAGCTGCTCTGCTTATTATATCTAGCTACTCCAACAGTATTCTATCATCTTTTGATAAGGTAGGAGATGTCACATGGAGTTTTTAGTTAGAGTCAGTCGCTTTATTGCTAGGATATGTGAGTTCATTGGTGGTATTAGCTTAATCATCATTGTTCTCGCCACCATTGCCGATGTCCTCACACGTTATATGTTTAAGCTCACTGACGGTGAGTTTGGGTTTACTATTAAAGGCGGCGTGGAGATTGTCTCCTATTTTATGCTTTTTGCGTTGTTGTCTGCCTTTGCCGCCTATGTCGAACGGTCACAAATTATCGTCGATGTTTTTACCCAAAAAATGCCCCAGGCTATTAAAGGTTATATGATGGGTACCTTTATGATGGGGTTTTTCTTAATAGGTATCGTGTTCACATGGGGCCTATATGAGAGTGCGGTCGATGCCATCCATTTCGGCAAAGTAACTCAAGATCTTAGAATCTCAATGATGCCTATTTATGCCCTAAGTTCGTTTTTAAGTGCCTTGCTCGCTATTCGCGCCCTTATCGAATCCATTAATATTTTCAAAACCGGCGAGTTCTTTGACGCCGAGGAGACAGGCGCATGAGTACAGAAATTATTGGTGCTATCGGTTTAGTGTGCATGATTTTACTAGTCATCGGCAGGGTACCTGTTGCTTTGGCGATGTTAGGGGTAGGGTTAGTGGGCTTTGGGGCAGTAACCTCGCCTAGTGGTGCTGTACAAATGCTAAAAGATATTCCGGTAGATGTCTTAGCAAAGTATGATTTTAGTGCCATTCCTTTGTTTATATTAATGGGGGTTTTTGCTACGCATTCTGGTATGGCGACCAAACTATTCGATTCTACCCGTACTATCTTTGGTGGTGTTAGAGGGAGCCTTGGTATTGCTGGTATTGGCTCATCAGGTATCTTTGCCTCTATTTCAGGATCCTCGTTAGCGACTGCTTCTACTATGGCGCGAGTGGCATTGCCACAAATGGAAAAACATGGTTACCAGCCGGGTTTTGCCTGTGGGGCTTTAGCTGCAGGTGGTACCTTGGGGATCATGATTCCACCTAGTATCGCGCTGCTAGTTTATGCCATTTTGACCCAACAGTCGGTTGGCGATATGTTTATTGCTGGGTTTTTACCAGGTATTTTAGGCATAGTCATGTACTCTATTACCGTCATGATCATGGTGCGCTGGAAGCCACATCTCGCGCCACGTGGCGAGCGAACCCCGTGGAAAGCTAAAATAATTTCTTTAACGGGCCTTATCCCTTTTAGCTTTATTTTTATTGTTATTATCGCTGGTATTTTCTTTGGATTATTTACTCCCACTGAAGGGGCAGCAGTAGGGGCGTTTGCTGCTTGGGCCTATGCCTTTGTTAAAGGCATGAGATTGGACGGGCTAAAGCAGTCGTTAATTGAGACCTTGGCGTTATCTGCGGTGGTATTCTTTATGCTGTTAGGCGCAGAAGCACTTGGCTACTTTATTTCTGTATCGCGAATGTCTAATACGCTAGCAGAGTGGATTGGTGGTTTAGCCGTTAGTCCAATGATTGTATTAATCTGCATCTTGATCATGTACTTTTTGCTTGGTCTGTTTATGGATGCCTTAGCGATGTTGGTAATTACCATTCCTGTGGTATACCCAATTATTCTAGCATTAGGCTTTGATCCGGTTTGGTTTGGTATTATTGCGGTATTGACTGTAGAGCTCGGGCTTATCACCCCGCCCATGGGCATGAATATCTTTGTGATTAAGGCGGTAGCCCCGCACATCAAGCTTGCGGATATGTTTCGCGGGGTAGCACCCTTTATTGTCTCTGATTTGATTCGATTGATTGTTTTGGTGTCCTTCCCAGCCATATCTTTGGTGTTATTAAGTTGAGAGTTGTAAGGATTGGTAATCCCCCCCCCTAGAAACAAGCATTCTTAATGCGGTGAGTAAATAATATTTCTTAAAAGTGCATTAGTTACTTCATGGTGGGCTTATATTATCCCAATGACAAAAGGAGTTGAATAACGATAGATAGCTTTATCTAAACTCAGTTGATACGTAAATAAGAGTTACATCTAAACTAAAAAGGTAATCGTAATGATTACTTCATATCTTGAAATATACAGGGAACGTATAAAGATGCATATTCTAAAAAAAGTGACATTGGCATTAGCTACTTTTATAGTAGGCACTAACGCACAGGCAATAGACTTAGTTACCAAAGGGGATACCACTTTAAGCTTTGGTGGTTACGTTAAAGCAGAAGGTATATTCATTTCACCTGATGAAAAAAATTCTAAATTCGAAGGTAATATACGAGAATCAAGAATTAATTTCAAAGCCACTACACTCGTTGATGATAAAAAACTGACAGGGTTTATTGAAGGCGATTTCTATGGAGAGTATACAGGCTATGATAGTGGCACCCCAGAGTTAAGGCTACGCCATGCCTTTTTACAGGTAGATAAGGTTACTGCGGGTAAGACTTGGAGTGGACAGTTTTTTGCCGTCGCTCCTCGCTTAACCGAGCAGCTGGATTTCTACGGTACAGGTTTCGGTACTATAGCGGGTAGTGGGCTTTATGTTCGTCCAGATTTGACTCTGCACTATGCTAATAAAGGACTCCGTGTTACAGCGCAAGACCCTATATCTGATGATGCTAATTTACCTGACATGGTAGTTAGCTATAGCGATGACATATCTAATTTCGGTTATACTTTTGCTGCGACTGCACGCGACGCCGACACTGGAATAAATAGTGATTTAGATACGGAGCTGGGGTTAGGGGTTTCATTAGCGACCAAGCTAACTCTGGGTAATAGCTCATTACATGGCAGTATATATACTGGTGAGGGCATGGGAGTCTACTCTGGACTGTGTACAACAGGAGCTTTAAAGTCTGGGAATACGGTAAGCTGTGATGCTGAAAATGGTGACCTTGTTTCGCAAACTGGCTTCAGTGTGGGTTATCGACACATTTTTACGCCTAAATTTCGGGGTAATATGCGTTACGGAGAGGTCAATGTAGATAATGAGGCAGATACTTCTATTAATATAAAGAGCGCGAATCTTATCTACACCTATTTACCAAATCTTGATATTGGCGTTGAATGGCGTGATCGCAGTGATACGACTCTTCCATGGAGGCAAAAAGGGCAGGAGGTTGAAGTAATGGCGAAGTATAATTTCTAAGTTGGATGGTCAAACCCCAATATTAACAACTTCACCTAAGTAAAATATTAAATGATGAAAGCTTGCTAGCACTATACCATGTATGATTCTAGCAAGTTTTCTATAATTACTTAAGTTTAAATATTACTGGTTTTTACTTGTCATATTGAACCGCCCCGACTATATCGGAGGCTGATTTACTTGAGTCAGGCAGCAATGCCTGACAGGGTTAAATTATCATAATACCGCTTTTCAAACTCA
>NZ_JAXCIB010000016.1:0-43657 GCF_035984995.1 Psychrobacter sp. PL15 | reverse complement strand
CTCATATAGAAGTTGTTTGTCATTGGCGGTATAATTATTAATTAATATAACATATACACCAAATAGTAACCCAAAAATACGCATTCATCCCACTATTTTAGAAGTAGGGGAATTCTGCGCCGAGGTGTTAAATTATAAGCCTTGCGTTCAAAAATCCGTAACCTTGATAAATCATTTCGGCTGCATAACATCAAAGCCTGTACGAATATTACTAAGCAAATATCTTGCAGAGCCCAGCGCAATAAGCTCGCCATCGATACAGTTATCTTAGATTCATTACCAGTAGTTTATACCATTCTCGCCATAATATTTAATAGCCAGTAAAAAGACCTTCTAGCAAATGACTTCAAGATTCAAAAGACGTTTCTTGATGAGAAGTCTAAAAATCCAAATTAGCCTAAATTGTCCTGAATTAGATATTACCTAATATGTCCCTAACATATGCAGTATCGGACCAAGTTCTGAACTTCAAATCAACCACAACCATAGAGCATCTAAAACAAAAAAGCCTTCCAGTTCTCTAAAGAGATGCTGGAAAGCTTTTTCTGAATCTAGGCCTTAACCATCAAGCCGTTCTCATGGAATAGTGCTATGCAACACTATGCATAAGCTGGCTCTTTAACCTTGATCGGGTTAATATTTTCAGCCTTCATAGGGTCGGCAGTGGCAGCACGTTCAGCCTTAATCTGATCAGCAATTTTTTCGGCAATAGCGATGGTTGGACCATTAGTATTGGCACTGATTAGTGTCGGCATAATCGAAGCATCGACTACACGCAGTCCATCGACACCTCTGACTTTAAGATCTACGTCCACGACTGATAGACTGTCTGAACCCATACGACACGTACCTACTGGATGATAAATCGTATCCGCCTTGTTTCGTATATAGCCTAGTAAACCATCCTTTTCAATATCAGGGCCCGCGTAGTCCTTGGTGATGAACTTTGCCATGGCCTCTTCTTGCATAATGGCACGCGTACGCTCTGCGCCTGCCACCATATGTTCGACGTCTTTTGGATGAGACAAATAGTTGGGATCAATTAGCGGTGCTTCGCTTGGATCATTAGATGCCAACTTAACCGTACCGCGGCTTTCAGGACGCAAGTAACAAGTGTGGACGGAGACGGCGTGACCCAACTTAATTTTGCGACCATGCTCTACCACTCGAGAAATCAAAAAATGTAGCTGGATGTCTGGCCAATCTTTTGGGTCGTTTTCTTTAGCACTAAAAAAGGCACCTGCTTCAGCAAAGTTGGTTGACAACAGGCCGGTGCCATCTTTTTTCCAACGGCTCAAGCCTTTGATTATTTTACCAGCTGCACCCAAAGTAATCCCAAACACGTCTTTGGTATTCACCTCATAATCAAAAACGACGTCTAAATGGTCTTGTAGGTTTTCACCCACATTTGGTGAGTCATAGACCACTTCAATACCGTGTTCTTGCAACTGCTCTTTAGGGCCAATACCTGACAACATTAGTATCTTAGGTGAGCCAAAGGTCCCTGAACACAAAATAACTTCTGAACGTGCTTGAATGGTATATTCTTCACCACTTTTATTGTAGACCATGCCTACTGCGCGCTGATCTTCTATCAAGACACGTGAGGCCATTGCACCGGTGATAATCGTAAGATTGGGGCGGTCGTCCTCAATAGGATGTACATAGGCGGCAGCGGCTGAACAGCGTTGTCCCTTCTTTTCACCATGAAAGTGGGTGACTTGATACAGACCTGCGCCGTCTTGCTTGGTCGCATTAAAATCATCGTTACGGTCTATACCATTAGCAGCGCACGCATCAATAAAGGTGTTGGAGATAGGACGAGGGCTAAGCAGCTCGGTGACATTTAAAGGTCCACTATCACCGTGATGGTCATCACCGCCACGGCTGTTATTCTCTGATTTCTTAAAATAAGGTAATAACTGATCATATCCCCAGCCCTCACAACCTAGATCAGCCCAGCGGTCATAGTCTTTTGGACTACCACGGGTGTAGACCATCGCATTAATAGCGGATGAGCCGCCAAGACATTGTCCACGAGGCTGGAAGCCAATGCGATTGTTGAGATGGGTTTGCGGTACGGTATCGAAGCACCAGTTATTTAGTTTCAGTGGTTTGCCTGGAACCATCAAGACGAGGCCAGCAGGTACTCGCACCGCAAGATCTTTGCCGTCGCCACCAAACTCTAATAAACAAACCTTGATTTCAGGGTCTTCTGACAAGCGCGCTGCCAAAACACAGCCTGCAGATCCACCGCCAACGATAATATAGTCAAATTCCATAAATAAATAGCTCCTTGCTTGCGAATAGTATCCGTTCAATAACACGCGGCCAATATCCTCAATAGTGATACCTGGCTTAGGTGAATCAACTTACTTACCAATTAACTATAGCAGAAACAGTCAACTATATTCGCTTAATTTAGAAGACACTCTAGTCATCTTTCAACTAGATATTTTAATTACATAGTATATTAATCAATACTAAACAGTTTTTTATTAAGCCCTCTGGTTACTTACATTCAAGCATCTCCATACAGTATTAGTTTAAACTTAAAAGCAAACCAGAAAGTATAATAATCGTCTCATAAATAGGACATTGCACTGATTAAAGGTACCCATAAATGGCAGACTACCTGCCTCAAATGCTCTAAATAGTACTAAAGCTACATTCTTACTACTGGTGTTTGAGAAGCATAAGAGCAGTGGGCTGCCGTAGACCAAATATTTACTTATGAACAGACCGTTATCTAAAGACGAAGTTATTCTTCCTTACAATGTTTTTAGAAATTAAGACCTGTCATTAAAAAAGCACCCTATCGAGTAAAGGCTCAATAGGGTGCTTTTTTTATTTGACGAGCAATAAACAAATGGCTCAGTGCTTTAACAGGGCTTTAACAGGGCTTTAACAGGGCTTTAGATATCAAACTCTAAAACTCTATCGCCATCCGCATCTTGAATACGAGTTGGCAGACCAATCCCATTGAGCAGATTAATAAATGGCTTGGCATCAAGCTCTTCGACGTTGACCATTTTTCCTGCATCCCACTCGCCCGTAGCGACTAGCATGGCGGCGGCAACCGGTGGCACGCCAGCGGTATACGAGATACCTTGGCTACCCATGGCTTCATAAGCGTCTTTATGGTCGGAGATATTATAGATAAACACCTCAGTATCCACGCCGTCTTTTTTACCTTTGACTTTGTCACCAATACAAGTCTTGCCCGTATAATTCGGTGCTAGCGAGCTTGGGTCTGGTAGTACCGCTTTGACCACTTTTAGCGGGATAACTTCAAGGCCTTCAGCAGTCATTACCGGCTGCTCAGACAATAAACCTAAGCTTTGTAGCACGGTAAAGACGTTGATGTAATGCTCACCAAAGCCCATCCAAAAACGAATATTTGGTACGTCTAAGTTAGTAGATAATGAATGAATTTCGTCATGGCCACTTAGATAGCTATTTTGTACACCAACGACGGGGAAATCATCCGTACGCTTAACTTCAAACATTTTATTGGACTGCCACTTACTATTCTGCCAAGAGTAAACGGTGCCAGTGAATTCACGAAAGTTAATCTCAGGGTCAAAGTTAGTCGCAAAGTACTTACCATGGTCGCCAGCATTAATATCAATGATGTCGATATCTGTGACTGAGCCTGCATCCATCATGTCGTAGCCAAGTCGAGCATAAGCATTAACCATACCGGGATCAAAACCTGCCCCTAAAATGGCAGTGATATTGTTATCTGCACAGCGTTGTTTACGCTGCCATTCATAGTTGTCATACCATGGCGGGGTCTCACAAATCTTGCGCGGATCTTCATGAATAGCGGTATCAATATAGGCGACGCCAGTCTCGATACAGGCTTCTAGTACGCTCATATTGAGAAAAGGTGAGCCAACATTAATAACGATTTGAATACCAGTGTCGCCAATGAGCTGTATTAGCGCTGGGATATTCATGGCATCGATTTGGTGCGTATACAAGGTGGCTGGCTGCTTAAAACTGGCCTTTTCCTGTACGCTTTGAGCGATCGCATCACATTTATCTTTAGTACGTGAGGCGATATGAATCACGCCAAGCACATCGTTATGCATTGCACATTTATGCGCGACTACTTGTGCGACACCGCCAGCACCGATGATCAGCACGTCTTTTTTAGCTTGCTTGGTATTCTTGGTATGTTGAGTTGATTTCAATGCAACAATCCTCCTTTGTGCCCCTGTCACTGCCATGGTATTGGCTATTCAAAACAGAAACGAGTGAATGATATGCGTGAATTAAAAAGGAAGACCGAGGAAAACCCACGCACCCGATGGACAATGACTGCTGTTTTTGTCCATGACGATTATAACAATTTTTGCCACCCTTTCGGCAATAATTAGTCAATCAATAATACGATTACTCTCTAAATTTTCTATGAGTTAGACAGCTTTATGACAAGCTCGCTTTGTAATCCTGATAATCAAATTCTCGCTGCACTTTAATACTACCATCAAGGCGACGAATCACGATCGCTGGCATATTGACCCCATTAAACCAGTTTTTCTTGACCATGGTATAACCAGCTGCATTACCAAAGGTGACAGTATCTCCTATCTTTAAGGTAGACGGTAGCGCATATTCACCAAAGATATCACCTGCCAAACAAGAACGACCACAAATAATTGTACTATCAGCTGATTCAGTATGCTCAGTTGTTGGTGCATTATTATGGTCAATATTAATGGGCGCGATATCGATCGGCTGACCATTAATAGCCGCTATTGACGCGGACTCTTGATAAATTAGCAGGTCAAGCATATGCGCTTCAATAGAAGAATCCACTACTGCAAGATTTTTTTCATTGTGCAGGACATCTAAAACAGTGGTCACCAAGGTGCCAGCGCTATGGATACTAGCCTCGCCTGGCTCCAGATAAACTTGCACACCATACTTTTCACTAAAGTCTTTTAGACGTTCAGCAAGCTGCTCAAGCGGATAGCCAGGGGCGATAAAATGAATACCACCGCCCAAACTGACCCAATCAAGTTGCTGTAAAATATCACCAAACTTAACTTCGATATCCGCCAAGCTGTCACTAAAGGCTGCAAAGCTCTCGTTCTCGCAATTGTTATGAATCATGACGCCGCTAATGTCTTTTAGAATGGCATTAATACTGGCTTTGTCGTGTTCGCCAAGTCGACTGAACGGACGTGCAGGATCAGCAATGATAAACGATGAATTACTGGTCTTGGGATTAAGGCGTAAGCCGACTGGAATGTTTTGCCCATTGGCCTGATCTTTAAAAGCGTTTAATTGCGAAATTGAGTTAAAAATAATCTTATCAGCATAGCTTAGTACTTCAGGAATTTCATCGGCGCTATAAGCCACACTATAAGCATGCGTTTCTTTTTCATCTGCATTGCCAAAAGTCTCACGGCCTAAGCGTACTTCATTCAGCGACGACGATGTGGTGCCATGTAGATAAGGTTGCATCACTTCAAACGTCCCCCAGGTGGCAAAGCACTTTAATGCCAATAGCGCCTTTGCGCCGGATAGCTCACATAAACGGGCAATAATTTTCATATTGGCCACGATTGCGGCTTCGTCAAGCAAATAATAAGGGGTTGGCACAGTAATTGGTTTTACAGCGGATAACTCATTCATAATAGACAACCTAATGGCTTTTGATATTGATACTAATAAAAGGTATAACAATGATAACTGTTACAGCAAAGATGATAGCTAGAAGTGAAAATTTACAGATTGTAAATAATGCCTGCCAGCGTTGTAAATCTTCTAGGTAATTGCGCTATAGTAGTACAAACCTCACCTAATTAGAATAGCTTATGTCTCTCTCAACCGATTATTCTACTTCCCTAAATCGACCTGATTTAACCCCGTTTGATCTACCGCATCTTTACGCTGATGTTCACGCAGTCTTGAACTTCTGGTTCGATAAGAACCACGAGCCTTATTGGTTTTTAGAAGATGATAGCTTTGATCAACAAATTGCGGATCAGTTTGGTGAAGTATGGCAGACAGCAATACAGGGTGAATATTCGTGTTGGCGACGTACTGAAGGGCAACCTGGTATTAATAATTTAACCGCTGATTTAGCCGGACGTCTAGCCGAGATTATTGTCTTAGACCAGTTTTCACGCAATCTATGTCGTGGCCAAGCATCCGCCTTTACCCAAGATGGTATGGCATTAGTTCTCGCACAAGAAGCGGTGCATCAGTCTGGCTTTGATGATCTGCCGTGGCAATGGCGCCAGTTTATGATTATGCCATTTATGCATTCAGAATCAGCGGTGATTCATAAACGCTATTTACCGCTATTTGAGCAGTTAGACGATCCAGTTACGCTGGATTTTGCATATGGCCATCAGGCTATCATCAAGCAATTTGGCCGTTATCCCCATCGTAACTTGGCCCTTGGTCGTACCTCGACCGCCGAGGAAGTCGCATTTTTGCAACAGCCAAACTCTTCATTCTGAATAATTCTCTAAGCATGGAATCAGTCATTTAACCTACTATTCAAGAGTATGCTTAGGCTATTTATAGTGATTATTATAGGTGCTACTAAATTTATTTTCTACTAGGTGTTCAACACGACTTATTTACTCTCTAGTGCTCGCCTCACTGGCGCAAAGCTGCGTCGATGTGCTGCCAGAACCCCATGTTCTTCGATAGCGTGCATGTGCGCGCGGGTTGGGTAACCTTTATGCTTGGCAATACCATATTGTGGATATTGGGAGTCAAGCTCATACATGGTTTGATCACGGCTGACTTTTGCTAAGATACTGGCCGCGGCGATACTGGTATGGCGAGCATCCCCTTTTACCCAAGCTTGGCAATCAATAGCGGACTTTTCTATACCCAATGTCGCAAGCCTTGCATAATCTAGCTCCGGACAGCGATTACCATCGTATAGCACTTGTGCTTGTAAGTAGGTAGACTTTGCTGCCGCTCCATTAATATCGCCTATATCTCCCATAACGGGAGCCAACTGACTGGCTAATAACTCTAATAGCGCTTCTGTACATATCCGCATACCAAGCATAGTCGCTTGTAGAATATTGACCTGATCAATCACTGCCGCTGGAATGTCAGCCACCACATATCCTATCGCGTGCCACTGCACTAGCGGATAAAGTAAATCGCGCTTTTTTTCACTGAGCTTTTTAGAATCAGTCAAAATAGCGAGCGGCGTATTTTTTAGTGGCTGGGCCTCAATCAATCCTGACCATGCGCTTGGTAATATTGCTGCAGCCACGTTGACACTACCTAGCAAGGGTCCACGCCCTGCTTCATCAACGCCGATCTGTAGCGGGTGTTCATCTGTGCTGTTATTTGTATTTATTTCGTGTTGAGACAACAGTTTAGAGAGGTTTAACTGTCCCGCTATATGAATAGGCGATGCTAAATTCATATACTGCCCTTTACTATCAATATGCTCAATACTGCTGTTAATGTAGATAATATAATCTTGTGAAGAGGTCTCAATACTCATAACGCTAGTGCTTCTTTTTTATTAATTGGAGTAACGATGAGAGGTGTTTATAAGCCTGTAGTTAATAGTGCTTAACCTATGACGATGGCTGACTATCCTGAATAAACCATTGCTCAATCACGCTGTTAGCAGGGTTATGATTGCTTTGCTGTTGTAGCGTTTGTTTGGTGCTCGCGAGGGTTTTTAATTGCGCCATGTAAGCACGCGGCTGCAATAGTTGCATGACCGTCCGGCAAATATTCTCGCCATTCGCCTGCTCTTGGATCAATTCAGGGACAATTGCCTTGCCCGCTAAGATATTGGGTAACGCCACATAGGGTACTTTTACCAAGCGTTTAGCAATTTGATAGGTCAGCTGATTTAACTGATAAATCACTACCATTGGGCGCTCAAGCAGCATAGCCTCAAGCGTGGCGGTACCTGATGCGAGCATAACCATATCTGAGGCTGCCATCGCTTGTTGGCTGAAGGCCGGCTGACTGTCATCATAGACCACGACAATAGCAGCACGCAGTTTTTCTGAGCGCTTATCAATCACATCTTGTACGATATATTGGTGGTTTTGATCCACGGTTGGAATGATAAAACATAGCTTAGGGTCAAGTAATATCAGCTTTTGAATACCGTCAAGCATCAAGGGTAAGATAGCCATAATTTCACCGCGCCGTGATCCTGGCATCACACAAATGAGCTGACTAACCTCGTCAAAGCGCTCAATAAAAAACTGCTGCAGTCCATCATTGCACCAGACCAGCTCACTACGCAGCTGATTGGTTGGGGTGTCTATTAACGCTTGATTAATGGTTCGTAGTAGCGAATGACCGACACATATTGCCGGATGGTCATAACGCTCATATACTGCTAGCTCAAATGGAAATAGGCAGAGCACTAGGTTAGTCGCTGCCTTGATGCCGTGGATACGGGACTCGCGCCAGGCCCAAATTGATGGACTGACATACTGCACACAGAACACGCCTTTGGGCTTAAGCTTTTTGGCGACTCGTAGATTAAAATCGGGCGCATCAATACCGACAAACCAATCAATATTGGCAGTCTTGAAGGCGGCTAATAATTCACGGCGGGCTTTAAGCAAATCAGGTAATTGTGATAACACTTCAACTAAACCCATTACGGCTAAGCGTGATAAGGGGAAAATGCTTTGTAAGCCCTGTGCTTGCATTTTTGTGCCACCCACCCCCACCCAAACGATGTCATCACGCAGATTATTCATTTGTTGCATAAAGTCTGCACCCAAACTATCGCCTGACACCTCACCTGCGACGATACCAATGACTAACGGCGCAACCATTGTCTGATGCAGGTCATGAGAGTCATCGGTTGAGTCAGTCGGATCAGTTGGTTTGTGAGATATAGCAGAATTTGTCATGACAAGATCTCAATAATATCAAAGCATAATGGACAGGGTAAAATAGAGCACAAGCAGCTAGTTTTTAAGCGCTGAGCGGATAAGTACAATCGTAAGCCTTACTTTTTATGCTAACGTCGTACTCCTTATGTGGCCATCATACGTGACGGCGGTGCAAATAGCCAAATTACAGCGTTATAGCACGACCAATCATGGCTCAAAAACTGCTAAATGATTGCTTAAAAGGTATCTTAGTAGACAAATGCTTAAGTATAAAATAACAGTCAGAAAACTTCCTCGATGTCCAAATAACAGGCAAACGTGAAGAAAATTTGGTTTACTCATTGCAATCATCAATTAATTAACTGACCGACTACCCTTGTCAACCGACCCTTTTCACCGCATAATGAATATTCCTATAAATTAGCTAGACGATGTATAATCATGACTACACCAGCTACTCATAACGCAGATATTGATGACGTGAATATTGAACAATTCATCCCTTTGATCACTCCCGCTGAGCTAAAAACTGAGCTACCACTAACAGATCCAGCCTATAAAACGGTCTTAAAAGGTCGCCATACTATCCAAGATATCTTAGATGGTAAAGACAAACGTTTGTTTGTGGTGATTGGCCCTTGCTCTATTCATGATATTAAAGCAGCCCATGAATACGCCGACCGCTTAGCAATACTCGCAAAAGAACTTGAAGATACCATCTTTGTGGTCATGCGCGTTTATTTTGAAAAGCCGCGTACCACAGTTGGCTGGAAAGGCATGATCAATGACCCTGATATGGATGACAGTTTTGATATCGAAAAAGGTCTACGCACTGCCCGTAAACTGCTGATTGACTTGAATGAAAAGGGTCTGCCCTGTGCAACAGAAGCATTGGACCCCAATACTCCGCAGTACATGCAAGACTTAATCAGCTGGTCGGCCATTGGCGCCCGTACTACTGAAAGCCAGACCCATCGCGAGATGAGCTCAGGCCTGTCATGTCCAGTTGGTTTTAAAAATGGTACCGATGGTGGCATGACAGTGGCGGTCAACGCCATGCAAGCGGTCAAAGCCGGTCATAGCTTTTTAGGTCTATCTTCAGATGGTAAAGTATGTATCATCAAGTCTAAAGGCAACCCTTATGCGCACGTCGTATTGCGTGGCGGTAATGGCAAACCCAACTATGATGAAACCGCCGTTGAGGAAGTTGAAAATGCTCTAGCTGCAGGCAAAACTAGCAGCAAGATTATGATTGACTCAAGCCATGCCAACTCAGGAAAAGACCCCTACTTACAGCCGATGGTTATTAATAACGTCGCTGAGCAAATCCAAAATGGTAATAAATCTATCATCGGTATGATGATAGAAAGCCATCTAAAAGGTGGGAACCAAAAATTAACTGCTGATTTAAGTGCGCTAGAATATGGCGTGTCTATCACTGATGGTTGCTTAGACTGGGACAGCACAGTGACCGCGCTACATAATTTGCGTGATATGGTAAAAGACGTCTTGCCTCAGCGCTAATTTTAAGATTTATGAAAACCCAAAGCCCATCTGTGCATAGATGGGCTTTTTCTGTGCGCATGAGTTAAGGCGAGTTCATTAGATATTTTTTCTTTCTTAGATTAACACACCAGGTGCCACGCTAAATAATGGCATAGCACACCAGCGTCAGCATCGCATAGGCTGAAATATCAACTTTATTATTTTTCTATACATGTGATTAATGATTCATTTTAGTGGATTCATTTTAGTGATAAAACAATTATGTTCAAAAAATGATGCTAACAATAGGTACACCGATCATTAGAACCCCAAGCGCTTTAAATGCACTTATACCCAGAGATTTAAGTCAAAATCATCACGGCTCAGTGTTGAAATACTCACGATCAGTAATAAACTGCGCCCAAACAATTGGCCCAATGTCGTACATTGCTAATATACCAAAGGCGACCACTGCAAAGGCAGTTAGTGCTGGTGGTAGCAGTAATTGCCAAGGCGTTACTGGCCAAGGATTCTTGGCGGTAACTTTGCTCGGCCACTGAGCCGGTGCTGGTAGCAACCAAAGGCGCCATAAGATAGGTAGGAAGTATAGGGCATTTAGCGCCGTTGAAGTCCATAGTACCCAAACCACCCAGTCCATTTGCGCGGCTATAGCACCGTTTTTTAACCAGTATTTGGTGACAGCACCTGCTGTCAAGGGCGCACCCATCATCCCCAAAGCGGCAATACTAAAAGATATGCTCGTGAGCGGCATGCGCCGGCCAGCTCCATTCATATCACGAATTTTATAAACACCAAGCGTTTCAGCGTAATTACCCGCACTAAAAAATAGCGTTATTTTCATAACACCTTGATGTACTAAATGCACCAGTCCACCAATGGTTCCAACAGGACCGAACAAGGCAGTACCTAGTGCGATGTAGGAGACCTGACTGATAGTAGAATAGGCCAGCCGTTTTTTTAGCTCGCTTTGAAACAGCGCTCGCAGACTGCCCCATATAATGGTTACAGCGGCCCAGATAGCCAGTGGCAGCAATAGCTTTAGTTGCTGCGCGAATTCTATTCCGAATACCTCATAGACCACGCGCACGATACCAAAGGCACCGGCTTTTACTACTGCTACGGCATGCAGCAAAGCACTAACGGGTGCAGGGGCCACCATGGCTTTTGGTAGCCAGCCGTGCAGTGGCACCAAGGCCGCTTTTACGCCCAGTCCAATCATTAGTAGAATAAAAATAATAATCAGCGAGGTATGATGCTCCGCGCCTAAGCCACTCAAAAAACCACCTTCGGTAAATTCTAAATTGCCGGTCAGGGTATAGAGCCATACCGTTCCCAGCAACATCAAACTACCACCGCTGAGGGTATAGATCAGATAAGTTTGCCCCGCTTTGCGCGCCGCCTCGGTACCGCGATGTACCACCAATGGATAGGTCGTTAGGGTCAGTAGCTCATAGAAAATCAAAAATGTTAACAGATTACCAGCCATGGCCACGCCAATTGCGGCGGTAACGCATAGACTGAAAAAGCCAAAGAAGCGACTGCGATGAGGCTCATTTTCTAGATAGCCTATGGCGTAAATTGTTGTAAGCAGCCACAGGCAAGCGGATAAGGTGACAAAAAACAGTGCCAGTGGATCAGCTCGTAACACCAGCTCGATACCTGGTAGTAGCACCCAACGCGCTTCATAGCTATAGCCTTGGGTAACCCCCCATAACATCCAACCGACGAGTACCAGCTTTGAGATAGCACCGGCCAAGTTAAGCACGGTACGAATACGCACGCTTTTTTCAGGTAGCTTAAAAATAATAATTGCTGGTAACAGTGAGCCCAACACTACCAAACATGGCAAAAGAGCGCTTAAGTTCATGACCCACTCCCACTAAAAGGTGCGCCAATCTGCAATAGTGACAAAAAGGGTACTGCCAAAAAGCCCAGCGTAATAGCACCGAGCGCCAATAATAATGCGGCCCACTCCATACGTGCAGGTACCCTTGACGGTTCGTGGGTCACTTCAGCCTCAGTAAAGCAGCGCCCTAATACCTTGAATATATAAAGTGCGGCAAGCAGCCCACCAATGAGCATTACTGCCACCAAATCCCAACGCCCCTGCACCAACGCAGCCTCTAGCATTAACCACTTACCAATAAATCCACCGCTGGGCGGCAAACCCATAATACTAACCCCAGCTAAAGCGAACGCAAAAGCGCTTAGTGGTAGGCGCTGTACCACACGATCAAGATCTTTGATGCGATCATGCCTGCCAAAGTGCAAAAGGTTACCCGCTGCCAAAAACATAGCCGCTTTGGCCAGAGCATGAGAAAGTGCTAGTATTGCAGCCGCATGCCACGCGCCCGCTGCAGCTGCTAGCGGAAACACTAAGAATAAATAGCCTATCTGTGCCACCGTGGAGTAGGCTACCAACAGCTTTAAGCGAGTCTGACGCAAGGCCTGAACAGAACCCCATAAAATAGCCACCGAACCCATTATACCAAGAAGTACTGCCACGATGTCGCCAGAGATAGGCCCGAACAGCGATATCCATAAACGTATCAAAATGTAGAATGAGGCCTTCACCACCAGCGCTGAGAGCACCGCACTTACAGGGGATGGGGCACTGGCGTGAGCAGGTGGCAACCAAAAGTGTAACGGAAATAACGCGGTTTTTAGTGCCAAGCCAACTATCATCAGAACCAAGGCAGCCCATGCTGCTGGCTCTGGTGTTATGCGTTCTGCTAGAATAAAGATATCTACGCTGCCAAAGGTCTGATACAGCAATACAACACCCAACAGATAGGCAATAGACCCAGCCAGCGTTGATAGCAGATAACGCATGGCACCAGCAAGGGCGTTACGGCTGCCAGACAATGCTGTTAAGGCCACCGCTGCCAATCCCATTAATTCTAACGTGACATACAGATTGAATAAATCCGCCGAAAGAAATAAAGCATTCAACGCCGCTAGCAACAATAACCAAATAGGCCAGAACCGATGCGCTTGCTCGGCATTGAAATACGCCGAAGCGTAGATACTACAGCCGGCTCCAACCAAAGCAGTCGCCATCAGCATCACTAAGCTTAAGCCATCGGCGTACAACTCAATACCTAGGGGCGCATCCCAGCCGCCCAACGAATGCTGAAACACACCCTGCTGCCAAATCTGTAAGCCTAGACCAGCCACTGCGATTACCATCACTAAGCTATAGATTAATACCAGTGTCTGCGCTGTACGTGGCCACACAAAAACCATCATCGCTGTGATAAGCGGCAGAATGATTAGCATAATCGCCCATGGAATACCCAACAAAATATCGGTCATTCTGAGTTTACTTCCTTGTTTGGTAGCACTGGCTGACCAGTAATTGCTGTCAGTTTCAGCATAAGTACCAGCGCCATCGCGGTGGCCGCAACTGCCACTACAATACCAGTGATGATCATGGCATGGGGCACCGGATCTGGTATGGCAGTGCCTGTGCGTGTGGCTAATGCTGCTAGCAACAAAAACACCCCACTACCCATTATGTTCAGCGCTAGAATTTTACGCAGCAGATGACGATAGCGTAATAATCCATGTAAACCAATTGCAAAAAGCCCCACACCTACCAGCCCATATATTAACGCCGCGCTCATCACCATTTCTCCTTACTCGGGCGCGTGCCCATAAACAATGCAATAAGCGCGGCTGCAATCGAGAGTGTAGCCGCCGTTTCGATGACTAATATAAGCACTCCGGCCCACTCGATTGGCAACTGTAAAAATCGACCTTCTAGGAGCCCAGTGATAATACCCAGTAGCAAAAACGTCGCCGGTCCTAATACCAGCATCAGACGTAGCGGCCAACCGACCCATGCATTAGGTAGCCGCGCGCCTGACAACAGCATCAGCACCCCTGCAGCTGCCAGCACAGCGCCGGCTTGAAAAGCGCCACCAGGACCATAAGCGCCCACCCACAGTAAATATGCCGCGACCATAATTAATAAGGGCACTAGCAGTCGTGATAGCGTATCCAGAACCAATCCCGGTGCGGTTTCTTGTTGTGGTAGTGGTAAACCTAATGACCACACGCCAAGTAGCGCTAGCAACAATACAAATAACTCCAGTAAAGTGTCATAACCCCGAAAATTTAGTAGTACGGCTGTCACCGGATTAGTGACCCCACTATTACCTAAATCAGCAGCAACCCTGATACTGAGTCCGGCAGCCTCCGGCGGTAACATCCAAACAGCATATCCCAGTCCTGTCGCGACAAGCACCGCAATCAATAGGCTAGCAACCGTAAGGCCACTGCTAAAACGGTTGCCAAGCTCTAGTTTTTCTACATTGGTAACTGATGTGCTGGCACGCAAATTCTTGTAAGCCGTTAGTAATAATGCTCCAGTTAAACCAGCGCCAATAGCCGCTTCAGCCAAAGCCACATCAGGCGCATTTAAGCGGACCCAAGCTAACGCCATCATCAGTCCGAAGGCAATGAACAACACAATAGCCTTAAACAGTTTAGCACTGCTAAGTGCCCCCCAAGCCAAGCCTAGCGCTATCAGTCCAATCACGATGTCAATAGTAGAACCAATCAGCGTCTCCATGGTCGAATACCCCGTTGCAACGCTCCGTGTGCCACTAAATAAGATACGCTTGCGCCAGCAAGCAGCACTAGTAGCCAAATCAGTACTAATTTTGCCACTACAGGCCAAGATTCTGCTTGTACTGCCAACCCTATCACTATAAAGCCCAACCCTAAATTATCGGCCTTAGTAAGGGCATGAAGCCGGGTAAAAACATCTGGGAAACGCAATAGACCTAGCGTGCCCGCTAAAAAGAACACGCCGCCAATGAGCAGCATGAATGCAGAAAAATAGTCACTTACTGTCATTATCATTCTCCAAAAACACCCAAGCACGGCGTACAAAAGCGACCGCTGTGACCGTTGCCAGCAGCGCAAATACCAATGCCACATCGCGCAGTGCTGCGCTGCTTGAAGCCTCAGCAAGTAACAATAAAATGGCCACAGCGGTAGTACCAAATAGTTGCGCTGCCAACATGCGATCAGCGGCGGTAGGTCCGCGCAACACTCGCCACATTCCAGCGCCCAAATTCAGCAGCAGGAACAAGGCTAGTGCTAGGCATAAGTTCTGTATAGTCAAGAATCCTCCCGTCCAGTTTGCTCAGACAAGCTTGGAAATATCTGCCCCAAACGTTGCTCCAAGCGTTGCAACTCGGCTAAATAATTGCTTTGACTATCAAGTATATGTATTTTTAATACATTTCCCTCGATCTCAGAGCTCAGCGTGCCAGGTAGCAAGCTTGTTACATTGATCATAGCCACTTGCGCCAAACCTGAGGACAGTCGCAACGGATATTCAATAAGCTCCGGCGCTAAAGACATGCTCGGTTGAAACGCCAGTTGCGCAACTTCTATACCGCCTTTTAACGACTGCCAAACAAAGAAAGGCATAAATGCTACCAATCGCCACCACACAACCTTCACTGGTGGCGACAAAGCAATGCTGACCGCCACTGCACAGACAACTGCAGGCGCACCAATCACCCATGAACCGGCCTCACCGCCGGAGAGCACCCACCAAATAATTGAAAATAGCAAAAGCCGCAATACAACCGCTGAACTGTCAATTTCTTGACTTTTTATTCTCATGCGCTCTATTCCCAATTTAGGATGATTCATTCAAAGATATCGCTACTAAAAAATATCACTACTGTATTCACTGCGGTCGTGTCACGTGACCTACTATACAGCGCGTATAGTCGATTCAATTTGAAAAGAATACAGTGTTGCTGGAACGAATTTTTTGCAGCCTCTGTCTCGCAGCACGCCAGAAAAACTTATACCCATATCACCTTGCTATATACGACTCTTATTTGTTATGAACCATTTATAGTATAGGAGATTCAAAATAATGCCAAACCTAAAATATATAGTATAATTTAAACATGACTATACAAATATACACCCTAAAAAGTTATGGCTTTGGCAGACTCTCGAAGACCAAGAGCAATCCCAGAGCTCGTCAATGTTTACTCATTCTATATCAATAAGGCATGGGCAAAGCCACTAACGACATTGCCAAATAACACTATAACGCTCGTCATACTGTTAACGGTATTTACCAGATATTAAGGCGTGTCGGCATGATGGTAGAAAGCCATCTAGAAGGCAGTAATCAAAAACTGACCGCTGATTTAGAGGCATTAGAATACGACATATCTATCATTGATGATTGCCTAGACCGGAATAGTACAGTGACCGCGCTACATAGTTTACGCGATATGGTAAAAGACGTCTTGCCTAATCGCTAACAGCTATTGGTAATATTGCTAGTGTTAGTATTCTAGAACATTTTATATCAAAAATATTTTATAAAAAAAGCCCATCTATGGATTCATAGATGGGCTTTTTTGTGGCTTATGACTAACATCATATCAACAAAAATAAAGCGAGCTACTATAGTTAAAATACCTTAAAAACGCGACGGTACTGCTGGTATAAGCTTTTTGCAGCCTCTGTCTGCGTAGGCACAGCGAGCAAGAAAAACGTATGCCAGCAGTAGGTTATGTATCGATATTACTTTTCATTAACTATATATCTCATAACGACTTAATAAAGGGCGCTTAACTCTATTAGTCACAAACTCTCGGAGTTACGCGCTTACCTTTACTGGACCACTTCTGTTGATAGTTTTATAAGAAACTGACTAGACGCCTGCTGCGCCTAGCACTGTGTCCATACTTTCCAGTACGTTCTTAGAAGAGACGTGCTTCTGTAGTTCTATCAAATGATCATGCGCCATTTGGCGGCGTGGCTCAACCAAGGTATACCAGCGGGCCAGCACTTGTAATAAACGCGAGGCCACAACTGGATTCTCTTCATCCAATTTTTTGATCACGCTAGTATAAATATCCAAACCTTCTGGCGTCCAGAGTACGGTCGGCTGAGAGGTAAAGGCACTAATCACTGAACGTACGCGGTTGGGCGTATTCCAATCAAAATCAGCATGCGCGAGCAGTGCTTCAATGGTATCCGTACTGACCTGGTCTGCGGAGGCTTGCACACTGAACCATAAATCGATAACCAGATCATCTGCCTGAAAGCGGTTATAAAAATCGGCTAAATAACTATCAGCACCAACAACTTGATGATTGACCATTGATTTTAAGGCACCAAAACGTTCAGTCATACAGCTGGCATCGTCATACTGCTGCTGCGCCCATTTAGTAGCGTCACTGACTTTTGCAGTCAATGCCATATCCAGCACTACATTGCGCAGTGCGCGCTTGCCACGAGCCTCAGAGCTGTCTTCATAAGACTGTAACGGCAGCTGCTCGTATAATCCAGTCCAATGATCTTTCAGCGAAACAGCAACTTGTTGATATAAATCTTGGCGCTGCTGCTTAATGGCTACCGGATCATAATCCTTATGAATGGCCGATGCCAATTCTTGGGGCGATGGCATATCAAGCAAGCGTGCAGCGAGCATGGCATCGTCAACCGCCAAGGTTGGCAGAGTCTCAGCCAAGGCTTTTAGATAGACTTCAGGGCTGCTTTTAGAGCCATGGCCTTGTAACAGAATACGATTGACCAGCATTTGCGTTACTTGCCAGCGGTTAAAACCATTGGTCTCATGAGTCAATAAAAAGGCTAAATCTTCATCTTGATAGTCATAATTGAGCTGTACTGGCGCACTAAAATCACGTAGCAATGAGACTATCGGCTCGCTGGTAATGTTGTCAAAGCTAAAGGTTTGCGCGGCTTGATCGAGTAGTAACAAGCGCTCAGTAATAATTTGGCCCGTGTCTTTATCAAATAAGGCCGTTGCTACTGGAATTGGTAACGGCTTTGGCACATCAAAACCTGCAACGTGGCGGGTCTGTTGACTCAGCTTAATTGTCAACGTCTGACTCTCACTATCATACTGCTGATGACCAGACAGCACTGGCGTTCCTGGCTGACGATACCAGTCGATGAAATTTTCAACCTTGATATCAGTGACACTCAGCGCTGATAAAAAGTCCTCAACCGTTACTGCTTGCCCATCATAACGACGGAAGTACTCGTCTGTACCTTGACGGAACTTCTCTAGCCCTAAGGTATTGGCCAGCATACGTACGATTTCTGCGCCTTTTTCATAAACGGTGGTGGTATAAAAATTATTAATTTCCACAAAGCTTTCGGGGCGTACTGGATGGGCTAGCGGTCCTGCATCTTCTGCAAATTGATGCGCACGTAGGGTCGCGACATCATCGATGCGCTGTACGGCACTGGACTGCTGATCTGCTGAAAATGACTGGTCACGAAAGACGGTAAAGCCTTCTTTTAAACACAGTTGAAACCAGTCGCGGCAAGTAATACGGTTACCAGTCCAGTTATGGAAGTACTCATGAGCAATGACCGCCTTGACATTAAAGCTGCGCGCGTCAGTGGTGGTTTCAGGACTTGATAACACACAAGCGGTGTTAAAAATATTGAGCCCTTTATTTTCCATCGCCCCCATATTAAATTGACTGACTGCCACAATCATATAGCGATCTAAATCATATGCGCGGCCATAGTTGACTTCGTCCCACACCATTGAATCTTTGAGAGCTTGCATGCCAACATGACACTTATCGATATCACTCGACTTAGCGTACAGCTCAAGAGTTACCTCACGACCTTCGCTGGTGGTGTGGTGATCAGTGAGTACATCTAAGTCGGCAACCACGCACGCAAACAAATAGCTGGGCTTATTCGTGGGATCATGCCAAATCGCATAATGACGGTCTGGTGCGTTTGCCACCTCACCTTGTTCAACCAAGTTACCATTACTTAGTAGAGTCGGATAGCGCTTATCTGCCTCAAGACGGGTGGTAAATATCGCCAATACATCAGGACGGTCTGGATAAAAGGTAATTTTGCGAAAGCCTTCAGGCTCACATTGACTGACAAACATGGTGTCGCTACCACTACCTGCCATATACAACCCTTCAAGCGCAGTATTGGTTTGTGGGCAAATCCGCACTTGCAGTTGCAAGGTTAAAGTAGCGGGAGCATCGGTAATCGTCAGCTTGCCTGCTGCTTGGTTATAACGCTCAGGGGCAAGTGTCGCTCCATCTAGCATAATCGCCAGCAGCTCCAGATCTTCACCATACAGCACCAAATCACCTGCCGTCTGCCGTACCATTTTTAGTGTACTGTCTACCTGCGTATGATCATCGAACAGTCTAATATCTAAATCAACCGTCTCCACATCAAAGCTTGGCTGCTTATAATCGTGTAGATTAATTTTGTTGTTAATGTCACTAGGCGCATGTAATGGCACATCAGGCATTTCAGGATTGATAATTTGGGCGTCGTTTTCAGCGATAGACATGGTTATTCCTATTATTGTGTACTTTATTGGGTAATAGTAAAGGGTAATACTATAATTTGCCCATTATAAAATCGCTACGGCAGCAACCTTGCTAACCCTAAAAATAGTTAGGATCTACTCGGTTCTCTGGTATCGATATTATTTTGGGTTAACTATTTGGACTGACTGTCTGGATCGGTTATCCAATATTAAAATTATATGGACTGGGCTCAGCACTTGATAAGTGTGATTATAATTGCTGCTATAGTTATTATTAGAGTTACATTGCCGTAAATGGTTAAATTTCAAGAGCACGCAGCAATAAAATCTAATTTATCAGCTACAGCCACTATAAAACGATTGGTTTACAATTAATACGGTAGCTATTTTTAGCGCTATGTTTTAGCGATATGTCTTGGCAATATAGTGATAAACAGTACGGACAAAATAACTGTAAACGATGACAATAATATTAGAGCGTGTTATTAATTGGATTATAGCGCTTAAAATGATTTAATGGGGCTATTGGTTACCCACCCTGAATGAATGGCTTGTTCTTATGATGAACCACAATACTCACTGCCAAAATATCACACTACCGTTATTGATTGCTTACATCGAAGCACTGCTACCCGTGCTACAGGCAAATTCTGCAACCCAAACAGTCACTGATGGCAATAAAAATGATAACGCTGATGATCAAGCTACGGAACTGTTATGGGTGGCACAGGATAACACTGCAATGTTAGTACTGGACCCACAGCTGAACCATAAGCTAGCTGAAGTTAATGGGGTCAATGATGGCAATGGTGGCAATAATAGGCAGCCTAGCAACTCACACTTATCGACCCTGTCAGTACTGGTTCAGCAACCCATACTTGAACGGTATGAGCTGGCCTGTTTTTGGCTACCCACGCTATCAGCAGAATTGCTACAGCAGTATATTCCACTACTCATGCGTTACCGTGATCTCTATGCCACGCACCTACTTGTCGCACTAGACAGTACCATAGATTTACGGGCTTATGGTTTTACTCCGTTTGATATTTTGAGCGAGCAGACGGCGCTTTTAGATACTATTGAGCCTCTGACATCATTAGAGACAACACCATCAGCAACGCTTTGGCAATTTAACTTATATGATTACAAACAGCTGCCAAATTGGCTCAATGCCGACTATTGGGCTAACCCTGAAAACTGGGACAAACGTCGCTGGTAGTACATAGTAGTTATATAAGTTAATTAGCTATTTATCGACATTACTAGAAATCATAATACTTAATTTTAGTATGTTTGCCTGAAAATAATATGAATGACTGAATAAATATGATCATGGATCAGTAAGATCTGATATTACTTACAGTAATGATACTTACATAACGTAACATTGATTATAGTATGAGTAGCAATTGCCTAGATTTTATTATGAGCAATTTAAAAATAACAAGTTTAATTAAAAATTTAGGAGCTAATCATGTCAGTTGATTGTACTTTATCTAACACCGGAGCAAAAAATCGTTTTGCTAAAATCGCTGCGCTTGCGCTGCTATCAAGTGCTGTAGCACTAACCACCGGTTGTGCTACTAAGCGTGCGACCTCTGAAGTGGTCGTTGCCCCCCTTGGTATCCCAGGTGGTCAAATGGGGTATACTGGCGCTGTCGTTGTGGATAACTCAAACGCCATTATTGGTGCCGCTGATAATCTACAAGCGGTGGTTTACTTCGCTTTTGATAGCAGCGAGATTACCTCACAATCAGCAGGCATTCTAAATCAGCACGCCAGTTTATTGAGCTCAAATCCAAATGCTAGCGTCCTTATCGCCGGTAACACTGACGAGCGCGGTAGCCGTGAATATAATATGGCATTGGGCGAGCGCCGCGCACAATCTGCTAGTAACTATCTTGCTGCTCAAGGTGTATCTACTAGCAATATTCGGGTGATTAGCTATGGTGAAGAGCGTCCTGCTGCTGCGGATACCAGTGAAGATGCCTATGCACAAAATCGCCGTGCTGAGCTGTCTTACTAATTATTTTATAACGGTTTATGCTTATTATAAAAGCCCAGCAATATCCATATTGTTGGGCTTTTTTATAATCTGTTCATAAGCTCTATAGTTTACTGCACCCTTCAACGCTCGCCTTAGACTGCTATTGGGTAGGCAATACTCCTGACTACAAACGCTGCTTTGATCCCTTATGCCAATTACAACGCTACGCCACCACTGCTATACCCAACTTGATCCCGAGTCATGGTGCGCAACCGCGCAAATTAATCCATCAATCTCATTATTATTGAAGCCGAGCTCGTCAAGCGCTTTGGTATTGTCTAAGACCCCTATTCCTTGTATTAATTCCCGTGCTTCTGATTTGCAAACGTTTGATTTTCGAACTTTTAATTTGCGAACTTTTGATTTCTATACTTTTGATTTCTATACTTTATATTGGCAAGTTTATCATCCAAACAGCGCGCTATCCACTCGCGAAATTGCCTATAACGCACGGCAGCAACAGCGTAATGGTGTGCGCTTACTGCTACAAAACCTACTAAGCAAAATCGGCATTATCGATACCTTAGACCAATCCGAATTCCCGTATCGGCTGATGAATAGTAGGTATTATGTGTGCTTTAGCCATTCAGGAGATAAGCACTTAAATAAAGTGGCGGTCGTTGTCAGTACCCGCTGCGCAGTGGGTATCGATATCGAAGTACAGGAGGTGGCTTGGCGCGTTGCACAGCGTTTTTATCATGCCAACGAGCTGGCTATTTTAGCTGAATTAGCGAGTAGTAAGCGAGACCGCGTTTGTAGATTGTTATGGCAACTAAAAGAGAGTTTTATTAAGATATATCAATATAAATTAGCACAGGGCTTAGGTATAGATTACGCCGCTCTTATTCCTGCGCTAAGCAGTATCACGGCTCAAGATGAACGTTCATCAGTCATCATTAACGACAATAAAACTAATTACCAAATTGCGGTTTTGCCTTACCAACAAACGGTTGTTATTTTTTAAAAGCCGTTTGTTAGCCTAGTATTTTTATTGTTAACCAATACTTTATTTTGCACATAAAAAAACGACCCTCTCGGGCCGTTCTTTTTTAGCTTACTGCTTACTCTATAGTATCAATGGCTTACTATAAATTAGAAACGGTAAGTTGCGCCTAGTTTAACGATTGGTAACCATTCTAACCAGTTTTCATTTTCTAGCTCTTCTTTGATTTTTCCTATAGCAGCATCTCCGTTAAAACCACTAGCAGTTACAGTAGCTGTAGTTTTGCCCATATAGGCGGCACCAATTTCGCCAAACAAACCAAAGTTATTGGTAATATTTGGACGGAAACCAACAGTTAAGTATGGGGCTAACTTATTACGGTGCTCTAAGTCTGCTGTTACACTACCAACGTTGATTTCATCAGCATTTTTGAGATCAATACTAACATCACTTCTTGGATCGTTTACAAAGTACTTATTACCATCTACGCGATAATAAGAACCGACACCTGCACCTTCAGCATTAGCCTTAGCAGTAATCTCATTATCAGGAACAATAATACCAGCACCTACTGTGAACCAGTTACCAGCAGGACGTAATTGTACGCCTAAGTACGGGTTACTAAAGTCAGTATCAAAATCATAGTTTACATCTTTAACATCGAAGTCACCACCAAATAACTCAGCAGCATCACCACCTGCCCAACCGGCTTGTAATTCAGTGTTTTCATTAAGTGACCAAGCAATATTAGCACCATAACCTAGAGAACCAATTTCAGCACTAACAGACGCAGGATTGACTACTTTACTGAAGGCAGTCTTAGTGCCGCCAACTACTGCGCCAGTAGTGTTACGGATAACACCAGCATCGTTGTTATACTGATAAGCAGGAGCAGTGGTATAAGCGACTGGTTCAGCTTGATAAACGACTGCATTATTGTTGTTATCAACAATAATGATAGGATCAGCAGCTAGAGCAGCAGTTGATGCCAATACAGCGGCAGATAATGCAGTTAGTTTGATAAGTTTCATGCGTACTCTCCTAAAGTATAAAATAACTAGCCCGTAAAAATGGTCATCTAGCCTTTATTTTAGATGCTCATCTTGTTGGGCTGATTAAAACAATTTTGGCTCAATAAGTAACCACTATAAATGTACTTTTTGTATACTATTATGTAAAGATTGCATAGATATTGTAATAATTACCCTCTAAATCCTAGAAAACCTAGCTTTTTGTTACAGGATACTCTTACAGTAACTAAATGATGTGTAACAAAAATAATATGTACGCTACTAAATATAGATTACTGCGATCAAAATTAGTAGCAACATCACAGCCCTGCAAATCATGTGGCTATCATGTCGTAGTTGTTGAGGTAATTCAGTAGAGATTTCTATAACTTATTACTAGGGTCTGTTGAACATTGGGAATAAAATGATGGCAAAAAAAATAGCAAACGGTTAATCTTTAAGTTCTCACACAAAAAAGATACCGTTCGCTATGCCTCGTACAATGCTCAAAGATGAACACTGGACAAGACTAAGACCTATATTACTAGAACTTAACATCTATGACAAAGGAAATCTTAGACAAACGGTTGAAGGCGTGCTGTACCGGATGCGTGTTGGTTGTCCTTGGCGTGATTTGCCCGCTTACTTTGGTAAGCCTAATACGGTCTACAAAGCCTATCAGCGTTGGTTTCGCAGCAATAAGTTAATTCAACTGTTTGCTTTATTAATCAAAGATTCAGACCTTGAATGGGTGTTTATAGATGGGACTCATATCAAAGCGCATCAACACAGTAGTGGTGGTAATGAAGCGGATCAGGCCATCAGTAAAAGTGTGGCAGGTCGTGCTACCAAGATTCACTTAGCAGTCGATGCTCATGGTAACCCGATTAGCTTTATATTATCAGATGGCACCACTCACGATGTTAAAGTCGCGCCAGATTTAGTTGATAAGATAGATTTAAGCGATACAGACATTCTATGTGCCGATAAAGGCTATGATTCTGAAACGCTACGAGCACATATTAAGCAGGCCGGTTGCTTCGATAATATTCCTAGAAAGAAGAATACAAAATCTGATAACCATCATATGGACTGGGACTTGTATAAGATACGCCATTTAGTTGAGAATGCGTTTGCACACTTAAAACGGTTCAGAGCAGTAGCCACCAGATACGATAAACTTAAGCAAAGTTATGAGAATACGGTGGCGCTAGCTTGCGCTTATATCTGGCTGAAATTATGAATGTTCAACAGACCCTACTGTTTGTTGTAGTTTGTGAGTTGATGTAGCCTTAGTTACTCGTAAGAGTGAGTTGTGCTGAGTCTAATGACGTTATTGTTGTACTCGGCCAATGTAGAACTGCTACAGAGCCCTAATATATATCGATGTTGGCTATCCTGAACCTGCTGTTGCAGCAAGCAGTATGCTAAACTTATTATTAAAATTTGTTTCCAATAATAACTGTCAAATACTTATTATTTTCCAGCACTCACTCTTAATAGTAATTGGTTCATTACTGGTTACTTGACACTGTTTGCCGCTGCCTTTTTTATTATTATTGAGCTGTGTATATGCCTAAAGTATCGTCAATTACCCGTGTATTAGAGATCATCGAAGCGGTGTCCTATGCGGCCAAACCTATCTCACCGCTTGAACTGTCGCAAACGCTTGATATTCCAAAACCAACCATCCATCGATTGATTCAAAACCTAGTCGATGAAGGGTTTGTGGCGGTTGACCTAGGGGGCGGTATAATACCTGGCAAGCGGGTGCGCAATCTGAGCGTTGAGCTTTGGCAGCAGCGTCAGTTCTTTAATGAACGACAGATGATTTTGAAAAAGTTGGTAGATGAAATTGAAGAAACCTGCGGTATTGGTATTCCTTATAATATGGATATGATCTATACCAACCGCGCACAAACCACCTTACCCTTACAGATCTATCTACCAGTGGGCGCAAAGTCGCCGATGTGGTGTACCGCAACGGGCAAGCTATATCTAAGCCAACTCCCAACCTCAAGCCGCAATAAGATACTACAAAGCTTGCCGCTAAGTAAGTTCACTAAAAATACGATCATCGATATTGATGCCTTAAATATCGAACTTGATCATATTGCCAAGACTGGCATCGGTATCGATAATGAAGAGTTTATCTCTGAAATGGTAGCAGTGGCAGTACCGATATTAGATAAGAAATCACGCTATCTAGCCTCGCTGTACTTGCATGCGCCGACCATACGGGTGTCTTTAGATGATCTACTGACTCATGTGCCACGCTTACGTACAGCAGCACAAGATATTCAAACATTGATCTATGAGTTGCAAGACTGATATGAAAGCACGTATTAAATATAGTTAAAATACCTTAAAAACGCGACGGTACTGCTGGTATAAGCTTTTTGTAGCCTCTGTCTGCGTAGGCACAGCAAGCAAGAAAAACTTATGCCAGCAGTAAGTTACTGTATCGACATTACTTTTTATTGACTATAGAATGCTTAAAGTTCGTGGCTGTTTGAGATCACTATAAGTATATTATCGAATAAATTCTATTACTTATAGTGCAAATTAAAACTGGTACCAATTGCAACCTAGATCAATCAAAAACAGCATAATTACTATTTAGCTCACTACCATCTAACCCATTATTAGCTAGACAATACTGAACTGTCGTGAAATGCCATGATGCTAGAAAAATCTTTATCACCATACTCAAGAGTGTGCGCTTCGTATAGCTCAGCCGCTTTGGCACCCATTGGGGTATCCACTTTAGTTTTTTCGGCGGTTTGCATCGCCAGGTTAAGATCTTTTCGCATCAATTTAGTCATAAAGCCGCCTTGGTAACGATTGCTCGAAGGCACACTATCCATCACTTGCGGATAAGGGTTATAAACCTCTAAAGTCCAGTTACGTCCCGAGCTTTGGAGCATAATGTCTGACAACACTTTAGGATCTAGGCCGTTTTTGACTCCTAAATTGATCGCCTCTGCGGTCCCTGCCATCAAAATACCCAGCAACATATTGTTGCAGATCTTGGCCACTTGTCCGGCACCATGCTCGCCTGCATGAAATATATTTTTGCCCATCGTGGCTAGTATTGGTTCAGCTCTAGCAAAAGCCTCAGCACTACCACCAACGATAAAAGTTAAACTACCAGCAATAGCGCCACCTGTGCCACCTGACACTGGAGCATCTAAGAACTCAATGCCTAACTCAATTGCAGCATCCGCTACGGCACGAGCATCGGCTGCCGCAATGGTACTACAATCAATAACTAATGTGCCTTTAGGCAAGTCTGATAATAGACCGTTATCACCCAGATAAACGGAGTGCACATGCTCGCCAGCGGGCAGCATACTGATGACGACTTGAGCATCAGCAGCTGCTGCCTTGGGACTATCAGCGACTGTTGCTCCTGATTGCTGTAAATGCGCAATCGCTGGTGCTGATAGATCATAGACACATAGCGAATAACCTGCCTTGAGCAAGTTCTCTGCCATCGGTGTCCCCATGTTGCCTAGCCCAATAAAAGCAATCTTAGGCTTAGCGGCTTTGTTATTTTGAGCATTGTTATTTTGAGTATTGTTGTTTTGGTTTTGTTTTGTGGTTTCTGTTGCGCTCATTTCATCACTCCTTGATGATTATGTGGTCAGTACGATTGATAAGTACTAAATAGTAAAAATTACTGGATAATTAAGTTGCTAGATTAAAAAGTCTCTAAGTAATAATCGGTAATATATTATTTTATTAAATTCATGACGCTATGATTGACATCTAACGTACATACTTATGTTTACTTTACGAACTGGACAGCGAGTGACTCAGCACCTAGCCAGTCCGAGAGTGGGTGTTCTCCTTCCGCATAAGGGTTAGTAAAATGCTGCTCAATATAATCCCGTCCCTCTACGCTCAAACAGCCTGCTAATGAACGCGACCACTGCGGATTTCTATCTTTATCAATCAGCAGGGCACGAACGCCTTCTTTAAAGTCAGGGTTCGCAGCGCAATGTACGGCAACGTTGGTCTCTAAATATAGAACCTGCTCTATTGAGAGCTCAGCCACTTTATGAAATAACGCATAAGTTAATGCCACAGTTACCGGACAGCCATGACGATAAGTAGACATTGCTCGCTGCGCCCAGCTGTCTTGAGCAAAATTGGCATCAAGCTGCATAAGTGCCGCTTCATCACGCATGAGCGCATCAATATCTGCCAAACCGCCACTGGTCATCAACTTCTGAATGGCTTGCCAATGGTGCGCTAACTTACTAGCAGGAAGATCCGCTCTTGGTTGTGATGCCAGCGCGTGGTTGGTAATGCTATGAGCAGTGGCAGATTGATTGACATCAACAGCCGCCTGCCAATCGCTTCGAATTAAGCGTTGTATGATGGCGTCGTAGTCGCTACTTTCTACCGCATATTCAGCGAGATTGGCCAGGAGCGCATCATTACCATTACACTGGGCGCCAGTCAGTCCTAAAAACAGACCTATTTTGGCCGGCATACGTTGTAAAAACCAACTGCCGGAGGCATCAGGAAACAGTCCAATAGTCACTTCAGGCATCGCAAAACGCGTGCGCTCAGTCACCAGACGATGGCTACAACCCGCCATCAATCCCATGCCGCCGCCCATAATAATGCCATCACCCCATAATATTAATGGCTTGGTGTAGAAGTGCATCTGACGATACAAACGATACTCATGACTAAAGAACTCAGTCGCATAAGGGTTCGGTAATGGCGCGGTTTCGGACATGCTGTCATAGAGCTTACGGATGTCACCGCCAGCACAAAACGCCTTATCGCCTGCCCCTTTTAATAGTATCGCTACCACTTGCTCATCGTCTTGCCACTGATCAAGCTGATGTGATAACAGCTGACACATCTCAACACTCAACGCGTTTAGAGACTTGGGGGTGTTTAAGGTCATGATTCCGATGAGATGACCACAATCCGTTGTTTCTGTCTTAAAGAGTACAGGCGCTTCTAATGCTGGCTCTAGCGTGGGCTGATTGGTATTATCCGCTGCTGTCATAAAGGTGACCTATAAATAATAAAAAAGGTAAAAAAGCTACTGTAGTAAAGGCTATTTATTTTGCCAATTGGGGGCGCGTTTTTCTAAGAATGCCTGAACCCCTTCACGTTGATCCATGGTATCAAATAACTTCACAAACGCTTCACGCTCACAGATTAGATTCTGTGCAGGCGGCGTATGACGAGCGGCTTGAATCAGAGTCTTAGAATGACTGACGGCAACTGGTGATTGCTTAGCAGCTTTTAAAGCTAAGGCTTGTGCCGCTTGTAGCCCTGTACCTTTTTCAACCACTTCTTCGACTAGACCAATACGTAGCGCGGTTGCGGCATCCACCCGCTCACCGCACAAGATCATGCGCTTGGCCCAACCTTCACCGACCAGCCACGCTAAGTTTTGAGTGCCACCTGCGCACGGTAATAAGCCCACGCCGTTCTCTGGTAACGCCATCTGTGCATGGTCTTCAGCGATACGGATATCACAAGCTAGCGCACATTCAAGTCCGCCGCCCATTGCATAGCCGTTAATGACTGCAATGCTGACCCCGCGATAAGCCGACAAGGCCTCAAAGGCCTCACCAAAAGCAATCGCCATACTGACTGCACGTCCTTTATCGCCATCAGAAAAATTATTGAGATCCGCACCGGCTGAAAAGAACTTTTCGCCATCACCATGAATGATTAATGCATACACCTCATCATTGGCATTGAGGTCAGTCATCAACTGCTTGAGTGCCTGCAGACTGTCCATTGTCCAGGTATGCGCCGGTGGATTATTCAATGTTAAAGTGGCAACGTGGCCATCAATCGACAGGTTAAGATTGGTATAGTCCGTCATAAATAATCCTTTTTATTCTTTAGCATAGTCAGTGAAAAATAATATCGATACATAACCTACTGCTGGCATACGTTTTTCTTGCTTGCTGTGCCTACGAAGACAGAGGCTGCAAAAGCGTATACCAGCAGTACCGTCACGTTTTTAAGGTGTTTTAACTATACTGTTTTAGTAGTACTGGTTTTATAGTATTAGCCGTAAATGCATTACGTCAGTTACTAGCGCAAATTGCTGAGGCCATCGTCTTGTAATAGCTGACGTGAGATAATCACCCGCATGATTTCGTTGGTACCTTCTAATATTTGATGGACACGTAAATCACGAACATGACGTTCAAGTGGGTATTCATTCAGATAGCCATAACCGCCGTGCAGTTGTAAGGCTTCATTTGCCACATCAAAGCTGAGATCGGTTGATAAGCGCTTAGCCATAGCACAATAAGCTGAGGCTTGCGGATCATTCTCATCAACTTTGCTGGACGCTAGATATAGCATTTGCCGTGCGGTAATCGTTTGAGTGAGCATATCGGCAAGCTTAAACTGTACCGACTGTAGCTCGGCAATCGGGCTGCCAAACTGGCTACGTTCTTTGACATAGTTGGTCGCAGTTTCAAGCGCTGCTTGCGCTGTACCTACCGCACAAATGCCAATATTAATACGTCCGCCATCGAGACCTTTCATAGCAATACGAAAGCCTTGTCCTTCTTCGCCTATTAAGTTCGCTGCTGGTACCTTGACATCTTTAAAGCTAATAGTACGGGTTGGCTGTGCTTTCCAGCCCATTTTTTGCTCATTTTTGCCGTACTCAATACCGTCACTATGGGCATCAACCACGAATGCTGAAACCCCTTTTGGTCCACTACCGCCGGTGCGTGCCATGACTACCAATACATCGGTCTCGCCTGCGCCTGAAATAAAGGCTTTTTCACCATTTAGCACATAATAGTCGCCTTGCTTGTCCGCTTTGGTACGCAAAGACGCCGCATCAGAACCGGCGCCAGCTTCGGTTAGACAATAGCTGCCTAGCCACTCGCCGCTAACCATCTTAGGAATATATTGCTCACATAACGCCGCACTACCATACTCACCGATCATCCATGCCACCATATTATGGATACTCATGTAAGACGCGACCGACGTGTCACCCCATGCCAGTTCTTCAAAAATAATAGCAGAATCTAAGCGCGGTAACCCTAAGCCACCATAATCTGGATTGGTATAAAGCCCTAAAAAACCAAGATCCCCAGTTTTTTTAATCACATCGATTGGAAAATGAGAATTACGATCCCACTCAGCAGCATGGGGCTTAAGCTCTTTGAGTGCAAACTGTCTGGCGGTCTGCCTAAAAGCAACTTGATCGTCGGTTAATGAAAAATCCATGAGGTTATCCTTTTCTATAAGCACGGTATATAAATATAGGGCTATGTTGAATACTTTATTACTTTATTGCTTTATTGCTTTATTGCTTTATAAAGAGTTGCTTGTAAAGAATTATTTGCTTGCGGTAGATTGTTCCAGAAGTAGCATAAATTTTCCCAGCCACTATTAATCAACTACTATTTATTAAAAATCAGCTATAGCCAGTTCAAAGTAGAACAGATACTTTTGTGTCAGCGTGCTACTAGTATAAATTCTTCTTGCTTGCTGTTCGCACGCGTGACAGAGTCTACGAAAAATTCATAACAGCAGCACTGTGTCGTTTTTAAATTGGATTGACTGTAGCAGTCTTTATATATAGCACTCAATGGCATATTTAAAGACTGCTAGTTAATGTAATGAACTAACGCTTACATCGAAATAGTCGTATTAACTTTACCACGGCTGGCCTCATCATCAAACCAACGTGCAGTCACGGTCTTCGTTTGGGTATAAAACTGTACCGCTTGCTTGCCATAAGGACCGAGGTCACCAAGCTTACTGGCACGTGAGCCTGAGAAAGAAAACATCGGTAGAGGCACAGGAATTGGTAAGTTAATGCCGATTTGTCCAACTTCAATATCTTGTTGGAATTTATGCGCCGCCGCCCCTGATTGGGTAAAGATAGCAGTACCGTTACCATGTGGGTTGGCATTGAGCAGCTCTATAGCCTCATCTAGGCTATCAGCACGCATGATGCATAGTACGGGGCCAAATATTTCTTGCTGATAAATTTGCATGTCATTGGTGACATTATCAAAGATAGTTGGCCCAACGAAGTTACCCTTCTCATAACCTTCAACCGTGACACCACGACCATCAAGCACTAAGCTTGCGCCCTCCTCCACACCAGTCGCAATCAGATGCTCTACGCGCACTTTGGCAGCAGGCGATATCAGTGGGCCTAAGTCTTTATCATGTTTACCCGCTGAGAGTACTAAGCCTTCTGCTTTGGCCTTGATGTCATCAACCCATTCGCCTGCTGCGCCGACCAACACCACTACTGATAACGCCATACAACGCTGACCAGCAGCCCCAAAGGCGGCTCCTGCCAGTTGGTTCATGGTTTGTTCTTTGTTAGCATCCGGCAAGATAACTGCGTGGTTTTTTGCGCCCATCATACATTGCGCGCGCTTACCTGATTGACTGGCACGCTCATAGACATGTTTGCCCACTGCAGTAGAACCCACAAAAGATACCGCTTTGATATCCGGATGATCACAGATAGCATCGACCGTTGCTTTGCCGCCATGAACCACGTTTAACACGCCTTCAGGAACGCCAGCTTCTATGGCTAGCTCTACTAAGCGCATAGTAACCATTGGATCTTGTTCAGAAGGTTTGAGGATAAAGGTGTTGCCAGTAGCAATAGCCATTGGGAACATCCATAACGGAATCATCGCTGGGAAGTTGAACGGAGTGATACCTGCACAGACGCCTAATGGCTGCCAAACACTATAGGTATCAACGCCAGAAGCGACGTTTTCGACGTAGTCGCCAATTTGTAAATTGGCGATGCCAGCCGCATGCTCAACCACTTCTAAGCCACGAAACACATCACCACGGGCATCGGCGATTGTTTTGCCTTGCTCAGCGGTCAGGATTTCTGCCAGTTCTTCCATATGCTCACGGATTAGGGCTTGGTATCTTAAAAAAATACGGGCACGAGTGGTAATGGGGGTTTTACGCCAGGTTTGAAAAGCGGTCTTCGCGGCGGCAACAGCTTGATTGATTTCGTCATCTGTGGTTTGCGGAACCTTGGCAATGACTTCTTGAGTTGCGGGATCAGTGATATCAAGCCACTCGCTAGTAGCTGATTTGGTAAACTGGCCGTTGATAAGTTGTTGGACGTGATGCATAAGATATCCTTATCTTGTTTGCGCTACTACTAAGCTACTTTACTCATAGGGCAGCGTCTTTATTCATTAAAGGGTGAGTAAAACGTCATTTATTGATAATTAATTTTCTTGTTATCAACTATATATAAAATGATTTAATACGTATCGTTATTGACTATAACAATAAAACAATTTTAGGGTCAAGCGCTTTATTAAAGTTTTGATAAAGACTGCCTACCCGAATAAAAGTTTTGTTGTCATTACAGTAGTTACCGAAAGTCTATTTTCTTGCTGGGTCAGTCGGTCCTTCTCTAGATATGAACGATATAAACGTCCTTTCAACTGTCAGACGAACTCATTGAAGTGCTTGCGAGATAAAGTATTGTAAGCCAATAAAAAAGCTCATGGATTATCTATACTGAGTTAGAAATCCATGAGCTTAAATATTTGTTATTGACCATTAGAATAGCTATTCGCTGTTAATAATCTTTCATAGCCTGCTTCACCGCATCAATTGCGGTTGGATTATCAAGGGTTGACATATCGCCGGTTGGTTTATCTTCTGCTAAGGCCCGAATAGCGCGGCGTAATATTTTACCCGAGCGGGTCTTGGGTAGCGCCTGCGGGAAATACACAGCCGCTGGACGGGCAATACCGCCAAGGGACTTAACAACGGCACCAATAATTTGTTGCTCAAGACGAAAGCGATTTTCAGTGGTTGCAACTTGCTCGTGATCTCTTAACACACAAAACGCGATAGGTAACTCGCCCTTTAACTCATCATGAATGCCAACTACCGCACATTCCGCCATTTCTGGATGAGTACTGATGGCCTCTTCGATTTCTTGGGTGCCCAGTCGGTGTCCAGCGACATTGATGACATCATCTGTGCGACCAAGAATATGGAAATAGCCGTCCTCATCAGTGACTGCATAATCTGAGGTAGAATACTCATTGCCATCAAACAAGCTAAAGTAGCTATCAATAAAGCGCTCATCATTGCGCCAGACAGTCGTCAAGCAGCCCGGTGGTAATGGTGCACTAATCGCCAGTAACCCTTTTTCACCTGCAGCGCAACGTTCGCCGGTTTCCTCATTAATAACATGGGCGTCATAGCCATACATAGGATAACCAGGCGATCCCTGCTTGTGCGGTTTATGATCAAATTTTGGGGTGTTACTCAAAATGGGCCAGCCCGACTCGGTTTGCCAGTAATGATCTAAAATTGGCACGCCCAAATGCTTAGCAAGCCAATTGGCCGTTGATTCATCAAGAGGCTCACCCGCTAAGAAGAACGACTTGAGACTAGAAACATCATAGCGAGTCATCCAAGTTTCATCTTGTTTTTTGAGCATCCGCACACCCGTAGGTGCAGTAAACAAAATGTTCACCTTATTGGCTTCCACGATACGCCACCAGATACCTGGATTTGGGCGATGTGGTAACCCTTCATACATGACGCTGGTCATGCCAGCAAGTAACGGCGCATAAATAGTATAAGAATGACCAACTGCCCAGCCAATATCTGATATCGCCCAAAAGGTCTCGCCAGCCTTACCGTCATAGATATAGTCCATCGAGGTAGTTAGCGCCACGGCATGACCACCGGTGTCACGCTGCACCCCTTTTGGCGTACCTGTGGTACCAGAGGTATAAAGCAAATATGAGGGCGTATTAGACTCTAACCAGACTGGCTCAACAACAGCATTGGCTTCGCAGCTGACACGGCGCTCAGTTGCATAGTCAATATCTAACGCCTGTGGTTTAAAGGGTAAAATACCGCGATCAACGACTATCACATGTTCAGGCTTGATAGTCGCTTGCTCGACGCCTTGATTGACCAGGCTTTTATAATTAATGACCTTACCACCGCGTAAGCCGGCATCAACAGTGACGACCACTTTTGCCTCGGCATCGTCCATACGAATGGCCAAGTTATGCGCAGCAAAACCACCAAATACCACCGAATGAATAGCGCCAATACGCGCACAAGCTAACATGGCATAAGCGGCTTCTAAAATCATCGGCATATAGATGATGACCCGATCACCCTCACCAATACCATGACGCTGTAATACATCTGCAAAATAATTGACTTCTTTGTAAAGCTCGTTATAAGTCAGACGGCGCTTAGTATAGTCAGTATAAAACTCAACGCTGTTGCCTAAGTCGCTAAAAGCATCAACAATCGCTGGATAAGTCTCTATCAACTCTTGATTAACTTCTGAGGACAGCCAAATAAAAGCGTCTTGTTCAGCGCGCTCAGGTAAATGGCGATCAACGCAGTTATAGCATAGGTTGGTCTCTCCGCCGACGAACCACTTGGCAAAGGGCAAATTACTGTCATCAAGGATTTGCTCTGGCTCTTTGTGCCAATAAATGCGCTTGGCTTGTTCCGCCCAAAACTGCTGACGGTCATTGATAGAGGAGTGATATAACTCAGAAAAGGTAGGTGCTTGCTCAGTAGTTACTGGATTTTCAGAGTTTTGATTAGAGACTTGATTGCTGATTTTATTAGAGGCGTGCTCGCTCATAATGGCTATCCTTAGCGTAAACGAAATACAACGAAATATAACGAAATAAAATAATGAGTATAGTGTAATGCAATCTTGTTAAATGACAGCGTAGCATTATTATAATGAAACTCTGGTCTTCCTTGCCGAAAGTAAAAAACCGATACGTTATGTATCGGTTTAAAATGTAGCAGAGCCAGTAATAAAGGTCAACTGCTAAGCCTATAAAATGCTAAATGCCTTCATAACAATCAATCTACAGTCGTACGAATAACGATACGAGTGTGGACTTCTCTTACCTGGCATAACTAGCTCGATAAACGCAGCTGACACTGGTTCATTTTATTAGTGGGAAACTAACTACACTCCCGTTTGATTACCATACATCTCTCGCATCAACTTTTTATCATGCTTGCCAACAGAGGTTTTGGGCAGTTCATCAACGAACTTAAACTCGCTAGGTACGCCATATTTAGGAATAATGCCCTTACTAACAGCCTGATCGGCAATAGCCTTAATATCGTCACTACTGGTCTCCTGGCAGTCCGGCTTAAGCACTACTAATGCTAACGGACGCTCACCCCATTGTGGGTCCCGAATACCAATCACTGACACGTCAGCTACTGACGGATGCAAGGACAGAATAGTCTCAATTTCTAGAGACGAAATCCATTCACCACCAGATTTAATCACGTCTTTGAGACGATCAGTAATCTTAATATAACCATCAGGACGTATGTAGGCAATATCTTGAGTATGCATATAGCCCTGTTGCCACAGCTCAACGCCCGCATCATCATTTTTGAGATAACTTTGGGTCAGCCAAGGCGCGCGTAGCACCAACTCGCCGGTATGCTCTTTACCAGTAGCAACCGACTGATTGTTCTCACCCCAAACTTGGGCATCAACCATCAATATTGGCTTACCGGTCATACAGCGACGAGCGATATCTTCTTCTTCGCTCATCTTAGGCTCATTAATACTGAAATCCGTTAAGCTGATCAACGGTGCGGTCTCAGACATACCATAACCCGTGTAAACCTCGATACCTTGCGCCAGTGCCGCTTTCGCTAAACCTTCAGTTAATCTTGAGCCACCAATAATCATTTTTAGCCCATTAAAGCTGGTATCACGGTCTTGCGCTTCTTTGAGCACCATCTGCAAAATTGTCGGTACACAGTGAGTAATACTTACCTTCTCATTGATGATTAGATCTAGTAAGGTGTCTGGCGCGTAGCGACCCGGATACACTTGCTTTAGCCCAATCATGGTTGCGGTAAAAGGAAAGCCCCATGCGTGTACATGAAACATCGGCGTCATGGGCATATAGACATCGCCATAGCTAACGCCCTGCTTGTTCGGCAACATACCAAATGACGCCGCTTCTGCCAAACTGTGCAATACCAATTGACGATGGCTAAAGAATACACCCTTAGGGTCGCCGGTGGTACCTGAGGTATAAAAGGTAGTGGCAATCGTATTTTCGTCGAAATCAGGAAAGTCAAAATCACTGTCAGCACTGTCTAATAACGCTTCATACTCACCGACTACGCGGCCTTGATTGTCACCAAACACCCCTTCAACGCTCATATCATTATCATCTAGCCAAATAATGTGCTGAATACTAGAGTTTTCAAACTGGTAATTCTTCACTAGCTCAGCAAACTCAGAGTTAAGCATTAGAACTTTAGGCTTGGCATGATTGATGGTGTAAAGCACTTTTTCTGGTGACAGGCGAACATTAACGGTTTGTAAAATATATTGCGACATCGGCACGGCAAAATACGATTCTAAATAACGATGACTGTCCCAATCCATGACTGCAACCACATCGCCAGCGTCAAGGTTCAAGTCTTCTAGGACATTCGCCAAACGATTGATACGAGTAAATAACTCTGCGTACGTTAAGCGTTTTTTGTCGGCATAAATGATTTCTTGATCTAGTGACACCGTTTTGGCACGATTTAATAGTTGTTTGATGAGTAGTGGAAACTCATAGGCGGATGGTGCACTGGGATAAGCGTTTGACATAGATTGGACTTCCTTGTGAATGTTATCAGAGTAACGTTATAAAAATACAGACAAGTAACTTTTGAGTCATTGTAATTGGTTTCAAGACTAACGGATTATTGTCGTACAGACAAATATTTTTGATCAGGTACTTATCGATAGTAAGAAAAAACCTATACTCACTATTATATTAAGTAGAAGTGGCGCGGGTTTTGGTTTTAACCATTCCAAAACTGGCGACGACTAATGCCAACACTTGTACAAATAACAATAGCCACACTGTTAACTTCCATTCTCCGCGCGCATACGCTAATCCACACAGCCATGCGCCCATTGTACCGCCTGCATAATAGCCCATGTAATACAAACCAGAGGCTAGTGATCGGCCCTTGTTAACATTAACCGCGATATAACTGATGGTCGCCGCTTGAGTAATAAACACCCCTGATGACATGATAGCAAGTCCCACAATAATGCCCCACAGTGGCGTGACTTGTGTCAATAACACACCAACCATTGATACCACTACCGCTACTCGAACAGTGCGCGCTGCCCCAAAACGACGTAGCAATTTAGTAGATAATGGGGTGATGACTACCCCAATCAAATACACAGCAAATATATTAGCCAACTGTCCAGTGCTCAGCTCATAAGGGGTCTTGGCGAGGTGTAGATTGATAAAGGTAAAGCAACCTACTAAGGAGAACAACACACAGGCGCCAAGCAAGCAGGCCGTTACCACATAACGGTTGGTTAGGTGCTCGCCGAGCGTTTGGGTCGCTGAACGAAAGTTCGGATTGGCTTCAAAGCAGCGCGACGCTGGCAGCATTTTTCCTACCCATAGCGCACCTATCAAGGTCATTGCCGCCATCACATAATAGCCATAGCGCCAGCCAATAAATTCATGTAGATGCCCCAGCAAAAAACGACCCATAAAGCCGCCGAGTACTGAGCCTGAAACATAAAATGACATCAATTCTGTGACGGCTCGCCCTTTAAACTCTTCCCCAATATAGGCAATGGTCACTACCGTAATACCAGGTACTGATAGGCCCTGCATAAATCGCCACAGTCCCAGCCAACCAATACTGGGACTCTGAGCAATTAAGGCAGTGGGTATCGCTAAAAACAATAACGCGCCCACAATAAATGGCTTACGCCCAACCGCATCAGATAGCATACCTAGAAACGGCGACATGATCGCAATGGCCATCACTGTCGCTCCGACAATCATGCCCGCTTGCACTTCAGTAGCATCAAAATCCACCATCAATACCGGTAGTATTGCTTGGATAGAATATACCTGCAAAAAGGCAAACATTCCAATAAGACTGATGGTGAGCTTTAGGGCCCACGAAGGTGAATTAGAATCAGGCATATCTGGCGCAAGTGAGGGTGCAGACGCACTGGGTACTTGAGTGGCGCTGTCTGTTTGAGCGTTGTTTAAGGAATGATCATTCACGGTAATACTGACTATGTTGGACGCCGTTTATCTGAGCGTGAGTGTAGAGGCGAGGTTATGACAGCCTAAGCTTATAATCACAACAGTAAGCGCATTATGGTACCACATTGCCAAACTTGCTTAGAGAGCAAAGTGTCGTAAATAAGCGTTTAGAGCCTAAAAAGATAAGGCTGCTATTGATTATTAGCAGCCTTATCTTTTACATCAGTTATTAACGCAAGCAAAGCACTTATTCACAGCTTGCCTTGCCAGTGCGATGATTAATAGCCCCATTTTCTGACAGCAGCTGTTGCATCTTCACGTGACCGCGTGTGCAAGCATATGAGTAGGCACCTTGGTTATACGAGCCCATCTTCTTATCTTTGGTAGTGGCAACGAGATTTGGATTGGCCCCTTTCGATAGCAAGTATTTCACAGTCTCTAAGCGATTATTACTAGCGGCAACCATAATCAGGGTTTCGCCGTCACCTTCTAGGGTCTGATCATTTAAATCTACTGGCTTTTCAGCATTTAATAAGTTGTATACTTTTTTGACCACATTAGTGTTTTTTCCCAGCGCAGAAGATTTTAGGACATTATAGACATCGCCTTTATCCGTCGCTTGCAAGCTAGCGCCTTGGTTAATTAAATAATCTACGATATCTTCATAGCCGATAAATGCCGCCCAGCCTAGCGCGGTCTGATTAAGATTGCCAGTATCTTTAGCTTCCAAATCTTGGCCGTTGTTTGCCATATATTTAACGGTCGCTAGGTCGCCGTGTTTTATCGCATCAAACCACTTAGCATCTGCACCTTTGCTGGGCTCATTATAAAACATACGATAAGAAAGCTTGTCTTTGTTAGCGATATCGAAGTTTTCCGCAGCGCTGAAGCGATAATCTGTTTGCACGATAGGGGCCACTTGAGATGCTTGAACAACATCATCCTTGTTCATATTGCTATCAGTATTAAGACTTGAGCATCCGGTTAGTAGCATAGCAGCCGTGATAGCTGATGCGCTCATTTTATAGACGAGTTTCATAGTGCAACCTTAAAAAGTAAATTGAATAATAGCCATACGTGACCAACTAGTAGCAGCAATTTTTGATTGGTGTCTGAGTTTTGGACCAATGGATGTCTCACCCTAATAAGTATCTCAGACATTATTAGTATCTCAAGCTCATGATGGTAGGTTGCCAGCCTCTTGAACTCCTACTTATATTATGCGGCAATTGCCAGTGCTATTCATCGTATGTTATGTAGAAATTATCAGGATTAAATGATGGCTTATTAATACTCATTACTACTTATTAATACATATTTAGCCTTTAAAACCCAGCCACTATCTATAAACTGAGAGTGAAAGTTATTAGCGATAGTTCCATAAGTACAACAACATAGTAGTTATACAGCTCATTTTAGGTAGCCATTAATCTAACTAGCACACCATTTCGGATACTATTTCATTTAACCCCTATTTCATTTAACCCCTATTTAATTAAAGCAGTTTAATCCCAGCAGTATTCAATACATTATTTATTAAGTTATTAAGGAGTAATGCAGATGACAGATAAAATCTATAATTTAGGCGCAGGCTTTTGGAACATACAAGGCTCATTTCGTTTGGGCGGCATCATCGATATCGGTACTCAATGCTCCTTGGTACAGTTAAGGTCAGGGCGCTTTATATTCTTGGACAGTTACACGCTAACCGATGATGTACGTGGACAGGTTATGGCATTGACCAATAATGGCCAGGACGTAGAAGCCGTACTCAACGTGCATCCTTTTCATACCATGCACTGTGCGCAGATGGCTAAAGACTTTCCGCAGGCTACCTTTTATGGCAGTGAACGCCACTCTAAACAGTTACCCGAAGTGCAGTGGGCCGCTGAACTGGTTGAAAGCGACGCGGTAGCTCAACTTTACCCTGAGCTTGAGTTCTCTTTGCCTAAAGGTATCTACTACATATCGCCGAATGAGAAAGTTCATGCAGGCTCGCTATTGGTGCGCCATCCTGCCAGTCAAAGCGTGCATATTGATGATACTTTTATGAGCCCCCCTTCCAAAATACTTAAAGCGATACTACCCGAATTAATGCTACATCCAACCACCAAACAAGCACTCAAAAATGAGTCAGATGCCGGTGAGCAATATTGCGACTGGGCAACCAAAATCGCCCATCAATGGCGTGATACCCATAATTTCTGTGCGGCGCACTCAGGTTTGGTAAAATTTGAAGTCGGTGGCTTTGAAAAGGCGTTACTGACTGCTATTGATAAAGCCCGTCCTAAGCTTGAAAAAGCTTAATACAGTCAATAAAAAGTAATATCGATACATAACATACTGCTGGCATAAGTTTTTCTTGCTTGCTGTGCCTACGCAGACAGAGGCTGCAAAAAGCTTATACCAGCAGTACCCTAGTGTTTTTAAGGTATTTTAACTATAGCTTGAGATATTTTTTCTCGTAGGATATAACGCTATGTATGATACATGCTAGCTAGAGCAATCAAAAAAAGGCCACCATTTTGGTAGCCTTTTTTAATGATTTCATAAATGAAGTATCTCGAAGAATCCTGCCTTTTATCTTTAAACAGAGTCTTCCTCGATACCCTCCTTCACGATAATAAGTTCGCAAGCTCAACTTCGTTACTGATAATATCTGCCAGCGTGTAACCTTCAAGCACGGTAATAAACGCCGTTAACGCTTCAAAAAACACCCCTTTCAACTGACAGGCCGGACTAATAGCGCAGCCCGCTTTGGTATTCTGCCCCTTTACGGCTGTTTCATCGATAAGCGTCAGAGGCAATCCTGGAGTATTAGCCTCACCATAGCTATTATCATAAGTCGTATCATGATTAGTGCTGCCAGTGATGCCATTAATAGAATTATCAGTGTTGGGTAAGGTCGTGGCAAAGCATTCTACCAAGTCAAAATCTGGCTCAATTTGCTTTATCAATACGCCCAAATTAATATCTTTAGGATCACGTGCCAGCCGAATACCGCCATTCTTACCGCGCACACTATGAATATAACCCAACTGTCCAAGCTGATGAATAATCTTGGTTAAATGACTTTTAGAGATATCGTAGCTGCGCGCAATGTCGCTGATATTAGCAAGCACTCCCCGCTCAGGCTTGACCGCCAAATAAATCAACGAGCGCAGTGCATAATCACTATAGTTGGTCAGACGCATGTTATAACGCTCCTATTTCTCTATTATATTAAAAATAAAATTTTGATTTAAGGTCATTCCAATATAGAAGTGGTGCAAGGAAATCGAGCGCAGGACATACATTAGTATTCCTAGCTCGATTAACACCGTACCGCGAATATAGGGGGATTACCTGCTAACCAAACAAGCCATCAGGTCTAGGTCGCGCCAGCATGGGTAAATAGCTGATGCAAAATAACGTAAAGCACGCAATCCACGCCCCTTGCGCAATCATTATCCATAGTAGATAGTTATCCATATCTACTATGGGCAATAGCACGCGGCTAATAAAGGTTAGCACCATCAAACCAAACATGACAGTCACTGTTTTAGGCGGCGTGTGAATACTGCGTCCGGTATGGCCAAGCGACACCCGCGCCATCATCGCTAGGGTCATCATCCCAACACCCGCAATCGCTAGCCCATGCACTGCAATACTGTGGTTATAACCGAGCCAAGGTTGTAACGCGTACAATAAGAAGCTCAGACACATACCCAAAAATGCAATATACAGCGACCATAGTAGCGGCTTTTGCCAAATACCATGATGGTACCAGCCTATTAAGCGTACGATATTAACTGCCGCTACTCCGAGTGCAGTAATGGTCAGCAGATACTTGTTAGGATAAAACAAATCAACGATAAAAAAGGCTAAGAAAAACAGTAAGCTGGCAATATCTTGCGCTTTATTATTGCGTAAGGTCACTTTTTCTGTGCCACCAACGCTCAAACCACGCTCAATAAAAAACGGCACTACTCGCCTACCAATGGTTAGGATCAAGCCAATAATTAAATAAAAGCCAAGATACATGCCAATCTTAGTCAGGTTCATATTTGCGCTAATGATACCCCAATAGCATAGCCCATTACCGACCGTCAGTAGCGCAAGCTTGGCTAAAATACCCATTTGCTTATACTGCTTAACCTGTAGCACCGCTCGAAAAATAAAGAACGCCATTGATCCTATAAATAACATATCAAATATAGCCGCCGTATACAGCCAAGCGGCTTGCTCAAATCCAAAACCTAAACTAACACCTAAACCAAAGGCTAACCATCCTAGACGTGCCAGCAACCAACAAACAAAAATACCCAATAGTTTATAACCATGCGGCATCATTACCCCAGTCCAAGTCTTCACTGAGGTTAGTAAAAATCCCGCTACCACAGCCATTGCATAACCATACACCATTTCATGGCCGTGCCAATACAAGGGATTTAAGGTTTGTGCATCAATATTAGTATGACCAGTAAATACCAACGCCCACAGCGCCATAATAATAATGGCGAATAGTGCCCCTGCACTAAAAAATATGCGAAAACTGAGGTTAAGAATAGGATGCGGTGAGGTTGGGGGCTGGTTGGGTAAAGAGAGCGATTGCATAGTAGACTTCTTAATGTATATTTAGTAAAACTTATCTTAAAAATACTCGCATAAACATTCATTTTAAATGAATGTTATAAGTTATGCAATGGACGTTATGAATTCAATTTTATATTAGAACATATTCTATAATCGATCCAATTTAACAAGGACACAATGCTGCTAAATAATAGGATACTTAGATTAACACGTGAAGTGCAATTTCAAACAGCAGGTGAAAAAGAGGCCTAGATGCGCTAGCATCAAGGTTACTATCCACCGCCAAAGTGAG